>NZ_JBIMPP010000031.1:0-90371 GCF_043906805.1 Actinomadura sp. SCN-SB
CGGCGACATCGCCGAGACCGAGCTGGAGTTCGTCCGGGCCCTGTCGCGGCTGCGCCGCGACCACCCCGTGTTCCGCCGCCGCCGCTTCTTCACCGGCGGCGCCGGCGGCCCCGCCGGGGACGCGCCGGACATCGCCTGGCTCACCCCCGCGGGCGAGCCGATGACCGACCACGACTGGCAGGCCGGGTTCGCCAAGTCGCTCGGCGTGTTCCTCAACGGCGACGCGATCACCGAGCCCGACCCGCGGGGCCGCCCGATCGAGGACGACTCGTTCGTGCTGCTGTTCAACGCGCATTCCGAGCCGGTGGACTTCGTGCTGCCCGGCGCGGAGTACGGGGAGCGCTGGGAGTTCACGCTGGACACGGCCGACCCGCGCGGCACCGGCGAACGGCCACGGGTCAAGGCGCGCGACCAGGTCACCGTCGCCGGTCGGTCCCTCACCGTGCTCCGCCGCGTCGCCTGACGCCCGCGGCCCGCCTCACGACCGTCTCACCCTGTCCCGACGCGGATGGCGGTCAGGAACACCAGCACGAGCGTCGCCGCCGCCGCGATGCCGTGGACGGCGACGGCCGTGGCGGGGAAGACCTCGTCGGTGCCCTTGGCGTGGCGCCCGCCGGTCTGGCCCACGAGCCAGCGGGTGAACAGCATGAACCCCTCGATGATGACGACGACCAGGGCGGCGAAGGCCACCCAGGCGCACCAGGACCGCCCCGTCACCAGGAGGGCGACCCACGCCGCCAGCCCGACCAGCGCCGCGGCGGGATGTCCCACCGTGACCAGCAACGGGAAGGGCGTCACCTTCGTCGGATGCCGGAACAGTCCCCCCTGCGCCGTCCGGGCGGCCATCAGACGCGTTCCTCCTACAGCGGCGAGAATCCAGGCGCCGAGCGCCACGAACTCCACCCCGTTCCCCCTTCGGTGCGGTTGTCCGTCCCCTGGCCGTAGTGTCCTCCCAATCGTCCACCGACATGCCGGAAACGCACGGAACACACCACAGACCGTTATGAAATGTGGCCGTTGCGTACACGGATCCTCGGCGCGGGGGCCTGGTGCAGTAGCTTGACGCGCATGCGGATGCGGCGGCTGTCCCCTGATCCGAGCACGGTCGACGTGGCCGCGGCCTACGCCTACCCGCCCGGCGCGTCCCGGGACGGGACCTGGGTGCGGGCGAACATGATCGCGAGCGCGGACGGCGCCGCGGCCCTGGAAGGACGCAGCGGGGGGCTCGGCTGCGCGGCCGACCGGGAGCTGTTCGCCCTGCTCCGCGGGCTGTGCGACGCGGTCGTCGTGGGAGCCGGGACGGTACGGGCGGAGGGCTACGGCCCGGCCCGTCCCGACCCGTCCTGGGGGCGGCTGCGCGAGGGGCGCCCCGCCACGCCCGCGATCGCCATCGTGTCGAGGTCGCTCGACCTCGACTTCGTCTCCCCCATCTTCACCGAGGCCGCCCCCGACGCCCCGACGATGGTGCTGACCGTCCAGGGCGCCGACCCCGCGCGGCTCGAAGCCGCCCGCGAGCACGCCGAGGTCATCGTCGCGGGCACCGGGAGTGTCGACTTCGGCTCCGCGTTCGCCCAGATGGCCGAACGCGGGTACGGGCGGCTGCTCTGCGAGGGCGGGCCGCATGTCCTCGCGCGGGTCGCGGCGGCGGGCCTGCTGGACGAGCTGTGCCTGACGCTGAGCCCCGTCCTGGCGGCGGGCGCCTCTCAGCGCGTCCTGAACGGGCCGCCCCTTCCCGGCGCCCGCGCCGGGCTGCGCCTGGTCCACGCCCTCGTGGACGCCGAGGACGAAGGCTTCCTCTTCCTCCGCTACCTGCGGGCGACGGCGTAACGCAGGAACAGCACGCCCTCGTCCAGGTAGACGGCGGCGGGGTCCAGCGCGACCTCGGCGGGGAGCCCGCTCACGAGCCGGGTGTGGTGGTCGCCGCCCAGGAGGGCCGGGGCGACGCTGAGGCACAGCTCGTCCACCAGGCCCTCCTTGAGCAGCGAGCCGACCAGCGACGGCCCGCCCTCGCACAGCAGCCTCGGATACTCGGCCCGGAGGGCTTGCACGCCCGCCCGGAGATCGACGTCCTCCTCACCCGCCGTCACGACCCGCACAACCCCGGAAACCCGGGACGCCGCGGCGGCGGCGCGCGAGGTCACCACGATCGTCGGGGTCTCGGCCGCGGTGAACAGCGGCAGCGTCCAGTCCAGGTCCAGCGACCGGCTCACCACGGCGATCGGAGCGGGCGGGCCGCCGCGCCGGTCCCGCAGCCCGCGCCCCAGCCGTGCCGGGCCGAGCCTGCCGGTGCGGGCGGTGCCGGCGCCGACCAGGATCACGTCCGCCAGCGCCCGCAGCGTCCGGAACACCCGGAAGTCGGCCTCCCCGCCCAGCCCGTCGGTCCAGCCCTCGGCGTCGGTGGCCGAGCCGTCCACGCTCATCACCATGCCGACGCGCACGCCCGGGACGTCCGCGTACGCCTCCCACGGGTCGGTGCGGGCGGGAGGCTCGGGCAGCAGTCGGCGCATGGAATCGGATCTTAGGGCGCCCTGGGGAGGCACATCGTCAGTGGTAGGGAGCAAGATGGGGCCATGGACCTGCCGATCAGCCCGCCGCTGCCGCCCATGCTGGCCAAGGCGGTCAAGACCATGCCCAAGGGCGATGTGCTGTACGAGCCGAAGTGGGACGGCTTCCGGTGCATCGTGTTCCGCGACGGCGACGAGGTGGAGTTGTCCAGCCGCGGCGAGCGCCCGCTGACCCGCTACTTCCCCGAGCTCGTCGAGGCGGTCAAGCGGGAGCTGCCCGAGCGCTGCGTCGTGGACGGCGAGATCGTGCTGCGCAACGGCTCGCAGCTCGACTTCGAGCGGCTCCAGTGGCGCATCCACCCGGCCGCGTCCCGGATCAAGCTGCTCTCCGAGCAGATCCCCGCGTCCTACCTCGCCTTCGACCTGCTGGCCCTGGGCGACGAGTCGCTGATGGACGTGCCGCTGGGCGAGCGGCGGCGGCGGCTGGTCGACACGCTGGGGTCGGTGAACGCGCCGATCCATGTCACGCCCGCGTCCGACTCCTACGAGACGGCGCTGCGCTGGTTCGAGGAGTTCGAGGGCGCCGGCCTGGACGGCGTGATCGCCAAGCCGCTCGACCTGGTCTACGAGCCCGACAAGCGGGTGCTGTTCAAGGTCAAGCACGAGCGCACCGCCGACTGCGTGGTGGCGGGCTTCCGGTGGCACAAGTCCGGGCCGATCGTGGGCTCGCTGCTGCTCGGCCTCTACAACTCCGAGGGCCACCTGCAACACGTCGGGGTCGCGGCGTCGTTCACGATGAAGCGCCGCGCCGAGCTCGTCAAGGAGCTCGAGCCCTACCGGATGAAGGACTACACCGGCCATCCCTGGGAGAACTGGGCCCGCCAGGCCGACCCGGAGGCCACCGGCGACCGGATGCCGGGCGCGGTCTCCCGCTGGACCGGCAAGAAGGATCTGAGCTGGGTGGCCCTGCGTCCCGAGCTGGTGGCCGAGGTCGCCTACGAGGGCATGGAGGGCGAGCGCATCCGGCACACCGCACGGTTCCGCCGCTGGCGCCCCGACCGCACCCCGGAGTCCTGCACCTACGACCAGCTTGAGGTGCCGGTCGACTACGACCTGGACGACATCTTCGCCGGCCCGCACCAGCACCAGTAGGCCCTGCCCCACCTCCAGCGGCGCGGCCGGCCTCGGCAGGGCCGCAAATAGGTCTGCTCCAGTCAGGGCGCAAGCCGGATCGGGCAGAAAAAATCCCGGGCGGCGCTGACGCGCGGGCACCCGGGGCGCACCGGTGAATGCTACGCTGGACTGCGCGCTGCTTTCGCGCACACGAAACTCCACCTTACGTTTAGGAGTGTACTGGACGCATGGGAGCCCGTCAAGTCAACCCCGTGGCCGCGTCTTCTTCCGCGACCGAGGGCACCGGCGGCGGTGGCGACGACGCCCTCGCGGCCGCTCTGCGCACCGAGCAGGAGTACGTCACCCGGGTCTACGGGCGGCTGGACGCCGAGCGCGACCGGGCCGCGAGGACGCTGCGCGAAGGTCCCGGTCAGGGCGGGGGCTCGGTCCTCCAGGCCCGGGTCGAGCGCGAGGTCACCACGGACGAGGCGGCGCGCAGGCTGGCCCGGCTCTCCGCGGTGGAGCGCGCCCTGTGCTTCGGCCGCATCGACCACCGCGCCGAGGACGGCGTGCCGGGCGAGACGTTCTACATCGGGCGGATCGGGCTGCGCGACGAGGACCGCGAGCCGCTGCTGATCGACTGGCGTGCCGAGGCGGCACGCCCGTTCTACACCGCCACGCCGGGCTCCCCCGGCACGCTGGCCCGCCGCCGCCACCTGCACCTGCGGGAGCGCACGGTGGTCGGGCTGGACGACGAGGTGTTCGACCTGGACGGCCTGGCCGCGTCCGACCGGAGCACGATCGTCGGCGAGGCCGCGCTGCTGGCGACGCTGCGCCGTGGCCGCACCGGGCGGATGACCGACGTGGTCGCCACCATCCAGGAGGAACAGGACCAGGTCATCCGTTCCGGACTGCAAGGCGTGCTGGTGGTGCAGGGCGGCCCCGGCACCGGGAAGACGGTCGCGGCCCTGCACCGCGCCGCCTACCTGCTCTACACCCATCGGGACGTGCTGGAACGCCGCGGCGTCCTCATCGTGGGACCGAACGCGACGTTCCTGCGCTACATCGAGCAGGTGCTCCCCGGTCTCGGCGAGACCGACGTCGCCCTGGTCACGGTCGGCGAGCTGTACCCCGGAGTGCGCGCCACCCGGGCCGAGCCGCCCGGCGTGGCCGTCCTCAAGGGCGACCTGCGCATGGCGGCGGTGGTCGAGGCCGCCGTACGGGACCGGCAGCGCGTCCCCGAGGGCGACCTTGAGATCGAGGTGGACGACATGGTGCTGCGCGTCCCGCACGAGAAGTGCGTCCAGGCGCGCGACCGCGCGCGGGCGGTTCGCGCGCCGCACAACATCCAGCGCCGCCTGTACATCCACGACCTCCTGGACGCCCTCGCCCTGAACCGCGCCGAGCAGTACGACCGGATCGCCGACGAGCCGCTGGCGGAGATGATGGCCTCCGGCCAGGTCCCCGAGTGGCTTCAGGAACTGATCGACGAGGCCGAGGACACACCGCTCCTGGACGAGACGGACCTGCGGCTCTCGAAGGAGGCCCTCTGGCGCGACCCGGCCGTCCGCCGCGCGCTCGACGAGCTGTGGCCCGAGCTGAGCCCGCAACGGCTGCTGTCCGACCTGTTCTCCGACCCGGCCGCGCTCGACCGCGTCGGCGCCGAGGCGGGACTCACACCGGCCGAACGCCGTCTCCTGCACCGCGCGGCGGACGCCCCCTGGACGGTGCCGGACGTACCCCTGCTGGACGAGGCCGCCGAATGGCTCGGCCAGGACGACACCCCCGAGCGCATCCGGCGGCGCCGCGCCGAGGCGGAGCGGGAGGAAGAGGAGCTGTACGCCCGCGAGGTCATGCAGGTGACCGGCGTGGCCGACCTCAAGATGATGGACGGCCGGCCGGTGCTGGACGCCGCCACCCTCGCCGACCTCAACCGCGACACCGGCCCGGCGCCGACCACCGCCGAGCGCGCCGCGTCCGACCGCCGGTGGGCGTACGGGCACGTGATCGTGGACGAGGCGCAGGAGCTGTCGGAGATGGCCTGGCGGACGGTGATGCGCCGCGTCCCCACCCGGTCCCTGACCGTGGTCGGCGACATCGCGCAGACGGGCAGCCCCGCCGGCGCCCGCTCGTGGGGGCAGATGCTGGACCGCTACGTCCCCGGACGGTGGCGCGAGCAGCGGCTGCTGATCAACTACCGCACCCCGGCGGCGATCATGAAGGTGGCGGCGGACGTGCTGGCGGAGGTCGCCCCCGACCAGGTGCCGCCGGAGCCCGTCCGCGACGATGGCCCGCCCCCATCGGCCGTGCGCATCCCCGCGTCCGCCCTGGAGGTCAGGCTGCCGATGCTGGTCGCCGCGGAGCTGGGCCGGATCCGCGGCGGGTCCGGCGAGGGACGGCTCGCGGTGATCTCCTCCTGCGCCCGCCATCCCGACGTGTGCACGGCGCTGCCGGACGCCCCCGCGGGCGCCACGCCCGAGGCGCTGGACTCCCCGGTCGTCGTCCTGACCGCCGAGGAGGCCAAGGGTCTGGAGTTCGACTCGGTCATCGTGGTGGACCCGGCCGGCATCACCTCCGAGTCCCCGCGCGGAGGCCAGGACCTCTACGTCGCCATCACGCGCCCGACCCGCCGCCTGACCGTCGTCCACGACGGCGACCTGCCCCCGGCCCTGGCCGGCCGCTGAGAACGATCGCGAGGGTTCCGTCCCGAGCCTGACCAAGCGTACGCTTGGTCACGTGCTGACATCCGGGAAGGGACGGCGATGACACGGGAGTACTCCAACCTGATCGGCGGAGAGCTACGGAAGGCGGCGGGCGGCGGCACGCTCGACTCGATCGACCCGGCCACCGGCGAGGTCTGGGCCACGGTCCCCCGCAGCGGGGCCGAGGACGCGGACGCGGCGGTGGCCGCCGCCCGCGCCGCCTTCCCGGCGTGGTCCCGGCTGCCCGCCGCCGCCAGGGCCCATTACCTGCGCAAGGTCGCCGGGGTCTTCGCCGAGCACGCCACGGAGCTGGCCGAGCTGGAGACCCGCGACAACGGCCGGATCATCACCGAGACCGCCGAGCGGGACCTGCCCGGCATGACCTACCTCTGGGGCAGCGCCGCCGACCAGTGCGCCGCCGCCGTCGAGGCCAGGGCCGTCGACTTCGGCGCGACCAGCCAGGGGATGACCCGCCGCGAGCCGTACGGGGTCACGCTCGGCATCATCCCCTGGAACTCCCCGATCTCCACGCTCTCCGCCAAGGCGGCCTTCGCGCTCGCCGCCGGCAACACCGTCGTCATCAAGCCCGCCGAGCAGGCCACCGTCTCGTCCCTGCGGGTCGGCGAGCTGCTGCGCGAGGTGCTGCCGCCGGGCACGCTCAACATCGTCTCCGGTCTCGGCGAGGAGGTCGGCGACCCCCTCGTCCGGCACCGCGGCGTCAACAAGATCAGCCTCACCGGCTCGGTCGAGACCGCCCAGATCATCACCCGCGCCTCCGCGGACTCGCTCAAGCCGCTCGCCCTGGAACTGGGCGGCAAGTCGCCCAACATCGTGTTCGCCGACGCCGACCTGGACAAGGCCGCCCCCGGCGTCACCACCCAGGCCATCTTCACCCCGAACGCGGGCCAGATCTGTTACGGCGGCTCCCGCATCCTCGTGCAGCGCCCCGTCTACGCCGAGATGATCGAGCGCATGACGGCCATCGCCGCCGGCATCACGCTGGGCGACCCCATGTCACGCGACACCACGATGGGGCCAATCGTCTCCAGGGAACAGTACGAGCGCGTCACGTCCTACCTGGAGCTGGGCACCAAGGAGGGCGCCGACCTGGTCTTCGGGGGGCGCTTCGGCCCCGAGGTCGTCGGCGACCCGAGGCTGGCCGGCGGCTACTGGGTCGAGCCCACCCTCTTCGCCACCGAGGACAACCGCCTGCGCGTCTGCCAGGAGGAGATCTTCGGGCCGGTCGCCGTCGTCCTGCCCTTCGACACCGAGGAGGAGGCCGTCGCCATCGCCAACGACTCGTCGTACGGCCTGGCCGCCGGGGTGTGGACCCGCGACCTCGGCACCGCCCAGCGCATGTTCCGCAACCTGGAGGCGGGCACGGTCTGGGTCAACACCTTCCGCAAGGTCATGTTCCCCCTGGAGGGCATCAAGGACAGCGGCTACGGCAACGACTCGGTGCTGGCCTACACCCGCGAGAAGGCGGGGGTGTTCGACTTCTAGAGACGCCGGCCTGTTCAGCGGCGCCGCGACCCGAGAGGGCGCCGCCAGGACAGTCCCGTGCCGGGGATGCGGAAGGTCATCTCCCGGCGGCCGTCGGCGGCCCTGGTGTAGCGGACGCCGCGCCGACCCACGCTGTGGCCGACGCCCCTGCGCGACAGGTTGAACCGGAAC
Organism: Actinomadura sp. SCN-SB; assembly: GCF_043906805.1. Lineage (NCBI taxonomy): Bacteria > Bacillati > Actinomycetota > Actinomycetes > Streptosporangiales > Thermomonosporaceae > Actinomadura > Actinomadura sp. SCN-SB. Next base: position 7,994 of record NZ_JBIMPP010000031.1, read on the forward strand.
GGCCCCACCTTGATCGACTTCCGGTAGCTCCAGCCCACGGTCTCTCCTCGGCTCGGGCATGCGGTCTGGGTGGCCGATCCCCGGACGGGACGGGCGGCATGCGCCCGTCCCATTGCGTGTCGCCCGTAATGCCGGTTGCGGACGCCCGGACGCGGGCGGCCCGGGAGACCACGCAAGGGCAACTCACGACCAAATCCGGACCGAGTCATCACTCTCGCCACCTTTACCGGAGGGCGGAGGTCGAGGAACCTGTGCCTCGCAGACAGTTGATCATCCATTGTGATCGACCCTTTTCGGAGGTGCGGGTTGCCCAGGAGCTCCCTGCGACGAACCCGGCGGACCGCCGCGCTGGCCGTGCTGACGGCCGCGACGGTGGTGGGCGCGGGCGGTGTCGCCCAGGCCGGCGCCGCGAAGCCGAGGATCGTGGTGAAGAACGGCGTCACCCAGCCGGTCTTCTCGTACCAGGACGCCATCCGCGAGCACGTGTACGTCGAGTCGCCCGTCGACAGCGACCGCGACGGCAGGCGGGACCGGGTGCGCGTGGACATCGTGCGGCCCAAGGAGTCCGGCAAGGGGCTCCGGGTTCCCGTGATCATGGACGCGAGCCCCTACTACGACAACGCCGGGCGCGGTAACGAGTCCGAGCGGAAGGTGTACGACGCGGCGGGCAACGTCGTGAAGTTCCCGCTGTACTACGACAACTACTTCGTGCCCCGCGGGTACGCGTTCCTGGCCGTCGACATGATCGGGACGACCCGGTCGGACGGCTGCCCCACCAGCGGCGGCGCGCCCGACGTGCTCGGCGTCAAGGCCGTCGTGGACTGGCTGAACGGCCGCGCCAAGGCGTACGGGCCCGACGGTGCCGGCGTGCGGGCGTCCTGGAGCACCGGGCGCACCGGCATGATCGGGAAGTCCTACGACGGGACGCTGGCCAACGGCGTGGCCGCCACCGGCGTCAAGGGCCTGGAGACCATCGTCCCGATCTCGGCGATCAGCAGCTGGTACGACTACAGCCGGATGAACGGCGTGAAGTACTGGAACGACGAGCAGCCCTTCCTGGCCGACTTCGTCGACACCGACCCGCCCGAGAAGTGCGCAGCGGTGCGCGCCGAGCTGGACGAGGGCGAGGACGACGCCACCGGCGACTACAACGCCTACTGGACGGAGTCCAACTACCGCAAGGGCACGATCGGCACCGTGAACAACGTGCGGGCCAGCGTCTTCGCGTTCCACGGGGCCAACGACCTGAACGTCAAGGACAACCACTTCGCCCTGTGGTGGAGGGGCCTGGCCAGGAACAACGTCACCCGCAAGGTGTGGATCTCCCAGCGTGGCCATGTCGACCCGTTCGACACGCGCCGCGAGTACTGGGTCGAGACGCTGCACAAGTGGTTCGACCACGAGCTGCACAAGGTGCGGAACGACGTGCTGCGGCAGCCCCGCGCGGACATCGAGGTCGGCCCGGACCAGTGGATCACCCAGGCGGACTGGCCGGCCCCCGGCGCCCGCACGCTGACGCTGCGTCCCGGCGCGGACGGCTCCCTCGGGCTCAAGCCCGCGGCCAAGGGCGTGACCGCGGCCTACACCGACGCGGCCGGGCCGCAGGGCTTCGGCCATTCCGAAAGTGACCTGGTCAGCGACCCGACGACGGCCAAGCCGTACCGGCTGGCGTACGTGTCGGGCCCGGCGCCGGTGAGCGCCCGCGTCTCCGGCACCCCGTCCGCCCGGCTGAGGATCAAGGCGGACCGGCCGGCCGCCAACCTGACCGCCCTGCTGGTCGACTACGGCGAGGACACGCGGGTGGACTACCTCGGCAGAGGCGAGGGCATCGAGACCCTGACCGACGAGAGCTGCCACGGCGAGAGCACGGCGGCCGACGACGCCTGCTACCGGCGGACCCGCACGACCACGGTCACCTCGCCGGTGAACGTGGTGGCGCGCGGCTGGCTGGACGCGCGGAACCGGTCGTCGCTCAGCGACCCGTCGCCGCTCGTCCCGGGCAAGTACTACACGGTGCGGTGGGAGACGCTGAGCCAGGAGTACGTGGTGAAGAAGGGGCACCGGCTGGCGCTGATCGTGGCCGGCACGGACGCCGACTACACCACCGAGACGCCCACGGGCGCCCGGGTGACCGTGGACCTGGCGGGCAGCTCGATCTCCGTGCCCGTGGTGCCGTTCGCGGGCGGCGACGTCTCGACGCTGGTCGCCCCGCAGGAGGACGGCGCCTGGCGCGGACCGGTGAACGTGGTCCTGCCCAAGCAGCCGCGCACCTTCAAGTAGGACCGTCCGGCTCGGCCGAACGAGCCGCCCGCACCCGGTCACGGGACGGGCGGCTCGTTCCGCCCCGGAACGGCGTCAGAGCCGGACGGTCTCTCCGGGCGCGAGCAGATGCAGCCGGTCGGCCAGCCCCAGCCGCTCGAACGCGGGGAGCAGCGTGTCACGCCCCTGGGTGAAGTGCGCCCAGCCCTCGAAATGCACCGGGACGACCTGTGGCGCGCCGAGGATCCGGGCGGCCTCCGCGGCCTGCTCGCTGGAGAGCGTCAGGTAGGCGTCCCCGACCAGCGGGGTCTTCGCGCCGCCCGCGAACAGGACCGCGACGTCCATCGGGCCGAGGCGCCCGGCGATGGCGCGGACGAGGTCGAGCGAGGCGTTGTCGCCGCTGACATAGGTGGTGGGCAGCCCGGACCCGCTCAGCACGAAGCCGGTCACCTCCCCGACCAGGTGTTCGGTGCCGGGCGGGCCGTGCAGCGCGGGCACCCCGGTCACCCGCAGCGTCCCGCCGTCCGGGCGGGGCAGCTCGACGTGCTCCCAGTTGGGCAGCGCCCGGACCGGGTCGCCGAGCCGCCCGCGCGCCGAGCCGGTCGAGAGGGTGAGCGGCACGCCGCCCAGGTAGGCGCGGCCGGACCGATCCAGGTTGTCGGGATGCTGGTCGTGCGAGAGCAGGACGGCGTCGACCGGCCCCACCTCGCCCGGCCCCGCGGACGGCGGCATGGTCTTGGTCAGCGCCCGGTCGCCGATCGGGTGGTCGCCGGGCTCGTCGAAGGTGGGGTCGGTGACCAGCCGCAGCCCCCCGGCCTCGATGACGGCGGTGGGCCCGCCCAGGTAGCGGACGCTGAGGTCAGCGGTCATGGAATCGGCCTCCGGCACGGGTCAGGTCGAGCGGCCGTCGCGGTCCTTGCTGGGCTGGACGCGCTTGGGCTCACCGGGCATCTTCGGATAGTTCGGTGGATAGGGCATGTCGCCCAGGCCGTGCTCGGCCTCGTCGCGGTCGGCCATCTCCAGCAGCGGCTCCAGCGAGAACGCCCGGTCGTCGATCGCCGCATGCGGGTCGCCGACCTCGGCGAACCGCTCCGGCATGGTGGCGATCGTGAAGTCCTCCGGCACGATGTCCGGCAGCTCGTCCCAGGTCACGGGCGCGGACACGGGCGCGTGCGGGGCGGGACGGACGCTGTAGGCGGAGGCGATGGTCCGGTCGCGGGCGTTCTGGTTGAAGTCGATGAAGATCTGCTCCCCGCGCTCCTCCTTCCACCACCGGGTGGTCACCTGGTCGGGGACGCGGCGCTCGACCTCCCGGCCGAAGGCCAGCGCGGCCCGGCGCACCTCGGTGAACGTCCAGCGCGGCTCGACCCGCACGTAGATGTGCACGCCGGCCTTGCCCGACGTCTTCACGAAACCGGTGTAGCCCAGCTCGCCCAGCAGGTCGCGGGCGGGGCCCAGCGCCACCCGCTTGGCGTCCTCGAAGGTCGTCCCGGGCTGCGGGTCGAGGTCGATGCGCAGCTCATCGGGGTGGTCGACGTCGTCGGCGCGCACCGGCCAGGGATGGAAGGTGAGCGTGCCGAGGTTGGCCGCCCAGGCGATCACGGCCACCTCCGAGGGGCAGACCTCGTCGGCGGACCGGCCGCTGGGGAACTCGATGCGGGCGGACGGCACCCAGCTCGGCGCCCCCTTGGGGATGCGCTTCTGGTAGAAAGCGTCCGACTTGCCCGCCCCGAAGCCCGCCTGCCCACGCGCGTAGTCCTCGCGGGTGGCCATCCTGGCCCCCTCGAAGACCCCGGCGGGCCACCGTTCCAGGGTGGTCGGGCGGTCGCGGGTGGCGCGCAGGATGCCCTCTCCCACGGCGATGTAGTACTCCACGAGCTGCCGCTTGGTGTAGCCGTGCTCCGGGAAGTACACCTTGTCGGGGTTGGTCACCTTGACGAGCCGATCCCCCACCGGGATCTCGATGAACGGCGAGGCCATGCACGAAACGGTAGCCCACGGCTGCGACATCCCCCGGGACGAGCCCCCGAGCAGGCGGAACGCCGCCGCGGCGCGGTACCGTCGAGGACATGGCGAAGATCCAGAAGAGCGAGGAAGAGTGGCGCGCCCAGCTCACGCCCGAGGAGTACCACGTCCTGCGTGAGGCGGGCACCGAACGCCCCTTCACGGGCGAGTACAACGACACCAAGACCGTCGGTGTCTACCGGTGCCGGGCCTGCGGTTCCGAGCTGTTCCGGTCCGAGCAGAAGTTCGAGTCGCACTGCGGCTGGCCCTCGTTCTACGCGCCGTCCGACTCCGACGCGGTCACCCTCGTCGAGGACCGCTCGCTCGGCATGGTCCGCACCGAGGTGCGCTGCGCCACCTGCGACTCCCACCTGGGGCACGTGTTCGAGGGCGAGGGCTACGACACCCCGACCGACCAGCGCTGGTGCATCAACTCGATCTCGCTCACCCTGGAGCCCGCCGAGTGACGGCCCGGCCGCCCGCCGGCGCTACGGGAGGCTCGCGATGAGCTCCGCGACCGGCTTGCGGCGGCCGGTGTAGAAGGGGACCTCCTCGCGGACGTGGCGGCGCGCCGTGGACCCCCGCAGATGCCGCATGAGGTCGACGATGCGGTGCAGTTCGTCGGCCTCGAACGCCAGGATCCACTCGTAGTCGCCCAGCGCGAACGCGGGAACGGTGTTGGCCCGCACGTCCGGGAAGCCGCGCGCCATCTGGCCGTGCTCGGCGAGCATGGCGCGGCGCTCCTCGTCCGGCAGCAGGTACCACTCGTACGAGCGCACGAACGGGTACACGCACACGTGCGCGCGGGGCTCCTCACCGGCGAGGAACGCCGGGACGTGGCTCTTGTTGAACTCCGCGGGACGGTGCAGCGCCATCTGCGACCACACCGGCTCGCTGGCGCGGCCCAGGGCGGTGCGGCGGAACCGGGAGTAGATCTCCTGGAGGTCCTCCGAGGTGGGGGCGTGCCACCAGAACATGTAGTCGGCGTCGGCCCGCAGGCCCGCGACGTCGTAGAGGCCGCGGGTGGTCACGTCCTTCTGCGCGGCCTGGTCGAGGAGGTCCTGCACCTCCCCGGCGTCCGGCTCCCCGATCCGGCCCGTGTCCGACACCCGGAACACCGACCACATCGTGTAGCGGATGATCTGGTTAAGGTCGCGTGCCTTGGGCTTGCTCGCCTTGTCCGTCGCTGCCATGGCTCGATCCTCCCCGACTGCTCGTAGTGTCCAGGAACTCCTGCACCCGGGCCACCGCGGCGCGCGCGCTCGCGATGCAGGCCGGGATGCCCAATCCGTCATAGGCGGCCCCCGCCACGGCCAGGCCCGGCTGGCGCGCCACGGCGGCGCGGATGCGCGCCACCCGATCGACGTGGCCCACGTTGTACTGCGGAAGCCCCCCGCCCCAGCGGGTGACGCGGCTGTCGATGGGGAGCTCCGACATGCCGCAGGTCGCGGCCAGGTCCGCCATCGCGGCCGCCTTGAGGTCGTCGTCGCTTCTTTGGAGAAGGTGCTCTTCCCCGTACCGGCCGATGGAGCACCGCACGGCGATGAGGCCGGGCCCCTCGTCGCGCAGATGGGGCCACTTGATGGAACTGAAGGTGACCGCCTTGACGTTCTGCCCCTCGACCGCCGGGACGAGGTACCCGCTGGCGCGCGGAAGCCGGGGGAACGCGGTCTCGCGGTAGACGAGGGTGACGATGGCCATGCCGGCGTACTCGATGCCTGCCAGCTCCTGCGACGCCGCCGGGACGTCCTCGGCCAGCAGGCGAGAGGCGGGCGCCGCCGGGACGGCGATAACCACGGCGTCGGCGGCCACCGCCTCGGGGTCGCGCGCGGGGCCCACCGTCAGCCGCCACCCCTCGGGGCGTCTCCTCAGCTCGCGCACCATCGCCCCGGTGCGGATCGTCCCGCCGGCGGCGGCGACGTCGGCGGCGACCAGTTCCGCGAGGCGGCCCAGGCCGCCGGGCAGCGTGGCGAACACGGGCCCGGTGGCGGCGGGCGCGGCGGCCCGGATCCCGCGCACGGCGCCGATCAGCGACCGGTGCGAGCGCGCCGCGGTGGCCACCTGCGGCAGCGTCGCCTCGAACGACAGCTCCTCGGCGCGTCCCGCGTACACGCCGCCCAGCAGCGGCTCCACCAGCCGGTCCACGACCTCCCGGCCCATGCGGGCGCCGATGTAGCCGGCCACCGACACGTCCGCGCCGCGCGGGGTCTCCGGGAGCACCAGGTCCAGCGGCACCCGCGCCAGCCCCTGCGCCGACAGCACCTGCGAGGCCGCCAGGGCACGCAGATCGGACGGGACGCCCATCACCTGGCCCTCGGGTAGCCTCCGCAGAGCGCCGCGGCTCAGGATCGCCGAGGACGTCGTTCCCGGGTGCACCAGCTCGCCGCCACGGCCGAGCTGACCGACCAGGTCGAGGCCCTCGGGGCGGCGCACCAGCATCGCCTCCGCGCCCTCGTCCACCGGCAGGCCGCCCACCTCGCTGACCTTGAGCTTCCCGCCGATCCGCGGGGAACCCTCCAGAACGGTGACGCGGCGGCCCGCGCGGGCCAGCTCACGCGCCGCGACGAGGCCCGCGATCCCGGCGCCGATCACCGCGACATGGGAGGTGCTCATGCCTCCAAGATTCCAGATACCTCCCGGGAACCCGTCATCACCCCACCCGTACGGCCGGGCACGGCGTGACCTCCGCGCGGCCTCATCGTGCCCATATCGCGACGCGCTCACCGGAACGGTGACCGGGATCACCCCGTCAGAGCGCCATGCGGATCGTCAGACCCGTCAGACACGCCACGTGCGTGCTCGCCGTCCTGCTGCTGGCCGGTTTCCTGGCCGCCTGCGGCGGGGGCGGCGGCAGCGACACCGCGAACAGCGCGGCCAGGGAACTCCAGGGCGGACAGGACCGCGGCGCCAAGGCCGGCCGCGGGACCGGGGGCGCCAACAACCGGCAGGGCGCCCCGGAGCCGCAGACCAACCAGTCCGTCGTCTACACGGCCAGGCTCCGCGTCAGCACCCCCAACGTCGACCAGGCCACGGCCAAGGCCAAGCAGATCACACTCGCCGCGGGCGGCTACGTCCAGAACGAGTCGTCGACCGCGGGCAGCGACACCACCATCACCCTTAAGATCCCCTCGGACCGGCACGCGACCGTCCTCAACGACCTGGGCCGGCTCGGCCGCAAGCTGTCGCTGTCCCAGCACGCGGAGGACGTCGCCCGCGAGGTCGCCGACGTCGACAGCAGGGTGCGGTCGGCGGAGGCCGTCCTGGCGTCCTTCCGCAAGCTGCTCGACCGCACCACGACGGTCCGGGAGATCATCAACGTGCAAGGGGAGATCGCCGAGCGGGAGGCCGAGCTGGAGGCGCTGCAGGCGCGGCAGAGGGCGCTCCAGCACAGCACCCGCTACGCGACCACGACGCTCGTCCTCACCACGCCGCCCAGGCCGGACGCGCCGCCGGAGAAGGACGAGGGCGGCTTCGTCGGCGGCCTCAAGGACGGCTGGGCGACCTTCACCACCTTCCTGTCCGCCGTGGCGCTCGTCGTCGGATGGCTGCTGCCGTTCCTGGCCCTCGCCGCGCTCTTCGCGTTCCCCGCCCACCTGGTGTGGCGGAGGCTGCGCTCACGCAGGCCGATCGGCTCCAGCGGCGGCCTGCCGCCCAAGTAGCGGTCGATCAAGGAGCCGGTCGTCGTCCACGGGGCTAGCGCGCGCTCGCCTCGTGGACGAGGTCCGCGAGGCGGGCCAGCACATCGGGGTCGGTGGACGGCAGCACGCCATGGCCGAGGTTGAACACGTGACCCTCGGCCGCGCGGCCCCGCGCCAGCACGTCCTTGGCCCGGCGTTCCACCACGTCCCACGGGGCGAACAGGATCGCCGGGTCCAGATTGCCTTGCAGCGCCTTGCCGGGCCCCACCCTGCGGGCCGCCTCGTCCAGCGGGACCCGCCAGTCGACGCCCACGACGTCCGCCCCGGCCTCGCCCATCAGGCCGAGCAGCTCCCCCGTGCCGACACCGAAATGGATCCGGGGGACGCCCAGCGCCTCGATCTCGGCGAAGATCCGCGACGTGTGGGGCAGCACCGAGGCGCGGTAGTCCTCGGGGGCGACCGCGCCCACCCAGGAGTCGAACACCTGCACCGCGCTCGCGCCCGCGGTCACCTGCACCTTCAGGAACGCGATCGTGATGTCGGCCAGCCGGTCCATCAGCTCGGCCCACAGCGCCGGCTCGCCGTACATCATGGCCTTCGTCCGGTCGTGGTTCTTGGACGGGCCTCCCTCGATCAGGTACGAGGCGAGCGTGAACGGGCCACCGGCGAACCCGATCAGCGGCGTGCCGCGCAGCTCCCCGACCAGCCCGCGCACGGCCTCGCTCACATAGGGGACGTCCTCGGGCACCAGGGGCCGCAGCCGGGCCGCGCCCGCCGCGTCCCGGATCGGGTCGGCGATCACCGGGCCGACGCCCGGCGCGATCTCCAGGTCCACCCCGATCGCCTTGAGCGGCACCATGATGTCGCTGAAGAAGATCGCCGCGTCCACCGCGTATCGGCGCACCGGCTGCATCGTGATCTCCACGATCAGGTCGGGACGGGCGCACGCCTCCAGCATCGCCACGCCCTCGCGCGCCTTCAGGTACTCGGGCAGCGACCGGCCGGCCTGCCGCATGAACCACACCGGGGTATGCGGGACCGGCTCGCGGCGGCACGCCTTCAGGAAGGCCCCGTGCCCGGGATCACCGTGCCGGACATCACCATTGACAACCACCCGTCGATGGTCCCATGGGCGCCACACCGATCCGCACCGACCCTCCGCACCGCCTTGGTCGCGGTTCCGCCGGCGGCCCCGGCTCGAACGCACGCGCGAAGTTCCGGACACGCCGAGCGAAGTCCCGCATTCTGTCGGCCGCTCATGCGAACGTGATCCGTGTCATAGCCGAGGGAGGTCCCCCTTGTACTGTTCCACCTGCGGCGACGAGCGCGATGTCGAGCGGCCGCCGTGTCCGGACGGGCATGGTTCCGACTGTCCCGAACGGGCCTGCGTGGCGTGCGGCGCGGCCATCCTGGTCGGGCTTCCGCTGAACGCGCCGCCGCCGGTTCCGGTGACGGTGGCGGCGAGCGCGCGTCCCACGGCATCCGGCGCCCCCCGGCCCGAGCGGGCCGCGTCCCTGCGGGCCGTGGCCTGACCGGCCCGGCTCCCGAATCGAAACCACCTGTGCTGTGCCACCTTCCCCACCGACGGCATCGACCGCCCCCAGTCCAGGCCCCGCCTGCGCCCACCGCGTTCCGGTGGTGTGCGCCCGCACACCGGCCGGTCCTGTCATGAGCCCCGCGGCGCAGACCCCGCCCCAGGACGACCCGGCGGCGTCGGCCTCTCCGCCCGCCGTGCCCGCCCCGTTCCAGCGCGCCCTCGACACGCTCAAGTCGTTCCTCGAAGGACCCCCGCTACGGCCCGAGCTCGACCTTGAGGAGATGCCCGCCCCGCAGCGGCTGGCGCCGTACGCCGCGGCCATCTCCGGCAGCGTCTACCGCGAGGACGACACCGAGGTCGCGATGGGCCGCCTGATCGTCCTCTACGACCCCGACGGCCGCGCCGAGTGGAGCGGCGGCTTCCGGATCGTGGCCTACATCCGGGCCGACCTGGAGCCGGAGATCGCCGCGGACGAGCTGATCGGCTCGGTGGCGTGGGACTGGCTGCTGGAGGCCCTGGAGCCCGCCGGGTACTCGGGCGAGTCCGGCACGGTGACCCGCGCCGTCTCCGAGAGCTTCGGCGACAAGGCCGGCGAGCCGTCCACCACCGAGCTGGAGCTGCGCGCCTCCTGGTCCCCCACGAGCGACGACCTGGCGGGCCACATCGCCGCCTGGTGCGAGGTCATGTGCACCACGGCGGGGCTGCCGCCCACGGGCGTCACCGCGCTGCCCGACCGCCCCGGCGGCGGCGCGCCCTGAGGCACGTACGGTAGGGAGCGTGGGAAGCACAGCGCCGGAGACCGAGGCGGCCGGAGGGTGCCGGCGGCCGTCTCGTCCGCGGGCCGGCAGGCCCGCCGTGATGTCCGAGGAGTACGCCACGACAGACCAGTCCATCGACCCCGCCGGGAACGGCCAGACCTCAGACCGGGAATCCCCTTCGGCACCGCAGGGACCCGCACGCCCCAAGGCGACGCCCGCCCCGACCACCCCGTCCATGGCGTCCACCCCGCCGGGCCCGGCCACCGCGCCCCCTGCGGCCCCCGCGTCCCAGGCGGTGCGCGAGGCGACGGCCGCCGGGGCGGACGAGGCCGCCAAGGCCGCCGGTGCGAGCGCCGAGCCGGGGAGGCCCGCCGCCGTTCCGCTGCTCGAACCGCGTGAGGGCGTCCCGCCGGTGGTCGTCGACGTCCCGGGTTTGGAACGTGTCATCGAGGCGTTCGCCGCCGGGTCCGGCCCGGTCGCGGTGGACGCCGAGCGGGCGTCCGGCTACCGGTACGGGCAGCGCGCCTACCTCATCCAGCTCCGCCGGGCCGGCGCCGGCACCGCGCTGATCGACCCGATCGCGCTGCCCGACCTGTCCGGGCTGGACGCGGCGCTCGAAGACGCCGAGATGGTGCTGCACGCCGCCAACCAGGACCTGCCCTGCCTGGCGGAGGTCGGCCTGGTGCCGCGGCGGCTGTTCGACACCGAGCTGGCCGGACGGCTGCTCGGCTACCCCCGGGTGGGGCTGGGCTCCATGGTGGAGAACATCCTCGGCTTCGTCCTGGAGAAGGGGCACTCGGCCGCCGACTGGTCCACCCGTCCGCTGCCGGAGGACTGGCTGCGGTACGCGGCGCTGGACGTCGAGCTGCTGGTGGAGCTGCGCGACGAGCTGGACGCCCGGCTGCGCGCGGCGGGCAAGCTGGAGTGGGCGCTGGAGGAGTTCGCGGCGATCCTTGCCACACCGCCACGTGCGCCCCGTCCGGACCCGTGGCGCCGCACGTCCGGCATCCACCGCGTGCGCAACCGCCGGGCGCTGGCGGTCGTCCGCGAGGTGTGGGAGACCCGCGACAGGATCGCCCAGGAGCGGGACCTGTCCCCTGGGCGGGTCCTCCAGGACGCCGCGATCGTCGAGCTGGCCCTGAACACGCCGAAGAACACGGCCGAGCTGCAAGCCCTGCCCGCGCTGCGCAATCGCGGCGCCCGCCGTCACCAGTCGGCCTGGTTGCGGGCGGTGTCCCGGGCACGGGCGCTGCCCGACCGGGCGTTGCCCGAGGCCAACCTGCCCGGTGACGGGCCGCCGCCCGCGCACCGGTGGGCCGAGCGCGACCCCGAGGCGGCCAAGCGGCTGACCGCGGCCCGCGCCGTGGTGTCGGCCCTGGCCGACGAGCACACGATGCCCAGCGAGAACCTGTTGCAGCCCGACTTCGTCCGCAGGCTGGCGTGGACGCCGCCGGAAGAGTGCACGACCGAGGCGATCCGCTCGGCGCTGCTCACCCTCGGAGCGCGCGCCTGGCAGGTCGGTCTCGTCGCCAAGCCCCTGGCGAAGGCCCTGCAACGGGTGGAGTGCGAGCGCGACCGCTAGCCCGCGTTCAGAAGGCGGTTTTGCCTCCCATGGCCAGGGCCAGCTTGCGGAAGGGCGCGGCCTCGTCGGCGCGGCTCTGCCGCTCCAGCGTCCTGGCCAGCACCTCGTGCGCCCAGGCGTTGCACGGGTCGAGCTCCACCAGCCGGCGGAACGTCGCCTCCGCCCGCGAGAGCTGGGCGGAGTGGTAGTAGGCACGGCCGAGCAGCTCGATCACGCTGCGGTTGCCGGGCTGCTCTTCGGCCAGCGGCTCCAGGATCCGCGCCGCCTCGGCGGGATCGCGCATCTCGAAGTACAGCCTGGCCCTCTCGTAGGTCTCGAAAAGCTGCTCCATGCCCGGCGCAACCGGTCGCGCCCTCCGCGTATTCCGCGGGCTCACAGATCGGGGAGGGGGTCGCGGGGCAGGCTGTCCCGGGCGAAGATCTCGGTGTCGGCGGCGTTGATGACCGGCACGTACTCGTCGTCCACCGCGAAGAACGCCCCCGCGAACTCGAAGGACGCGCCGCTGCCCGTCTCCACCGGGCCGATCCTGGTGCCCCGCGGGTAGGTGCCCCACACGCTGCGCGGCCTGGCCCCGCCGAGCGACCCGGTGGAGATCACCGCGATCTGCTCGTCGGTCACCACGAAGATGAACCCGGCGCCGCCCCCGTACGTCATCGCGGGGAAGATGTAACGGATCTCCCTCTCGATGCCCAGGAACTCCCGGCATCGGTCGCGCAACGGGCGTGGGACCGGCATGGCGGCGGGAACCTCCCCCGGGGACGGGTCTCCTCGACCGAATCAATCATGCACCGCTCCCTGAGATCATCGCCAGCGTCGGCCGCACGGCCGCCACGCCGCCGCGCACAGGGCCGCACAGGGGCCCTGTGCACCTCATACGCCCCACCTCCTACGGCAGTCTCACACGCCCGCCAGCGCCACGGTCGGCGCCAGCCGCGCCGCGCGCATCGCCGGGTAGAGCCCGGCCATCGTGCCGATCGCCAGCGTCGCGGCGAGCGCGCCTCCGAGCGCCCACAACGGGACGACCGGCGGCCACCCCCGGTACAGCGCGAACGCCACCGTGACCGCCGTGCCGAGGACGGTCCCGGCCGCGCCGCCCAGCGCCGACAGCAGCAGCGACTCGGCCAGGAACTGGACGCGCACCTGGCCGCGGGTGGCGCCCAGCGAGCGGCGCAGCCCGATCTCCCGGCGCCGCTCCAGGACGGAGATCACCATCGTGTTGGCGACGCCGACCCCGCCGACCAGCAGCGCGACCGCGCCGAGCCCCAGCAGCAGGTTGGTGAACGCGCCCGCTGCCGCCGCCCTGGCCTCCAGCGCGTCCGATGGGCGGCTCACCTCCACCTCCTCGGGGTTGCGCGGGTTGATGGTGCGTCCCAGCACGGCGCGGACGTCCTCCACCGCGTCGTCGGCCGACCGCTCGTACACGGTGGTGGGATGCCCGTCGAACCCGAGGTAGGTCCTGGCCGCCTCCCAGCCGACCAGCGCGGACCGGTCGACCTCGGGGGCCAGCTCGGCGGGGCCGAGCACGCCGAGCACGGTGAACCACCGGCCGCCGATCCACACGCGCCCGCCCGCCCGGTCGAAGCCGAGCCGCCGCGCCGCCTCCGCGCCCAGCACCACGCCGGGGTAGCGCGCGGTGGCGGGATTCAGCCAGGCGCCGTGCCGCACCGGCACGTCCAGCGTCGCGAGCAGCCCCGTGGAGGCGGCCCGCACGGAGATCCCGTGCGTGATCTCGTCCGGGATCCGGTCGGTGCGGCGCACGGTCGCCTCGACCGTGCCGAGCGCGCCGACCTCGGTGACCGGGCCGATCCGGGCGACCATCGCGGGCGCCGACTCCGGCAGCCGCGCCGCCTCGCCGAACAGCGTGCTGCCCGGCTTGGCCGTCAGCAGGTTGGTGCCGAGCCGGTCCAGCCGCCGCATCAGGTCCTCCTTGCTGGACGAGGAGATCCCGATGACCGCGACCATCGTGGCGATCCCGATGGCGATGCCCAGCGCGGACAGCACCACCCGGGCCGGCCTGGCGCGCAGCCCGCCGAGGCCCGTGCGGACCACGTCCCGTCCGCTCAGCCGCGCCGGGACGAGCGGCGGCAGCGGCGTCACCCGGCTCATCGGGCCGTCACCTCCGCCCGCTCGTCGGCGACGATCCGCCCGTCCCGCACCCGGACGCGGCGCGGCGCGGCGGCCGCGACCTCCGTGTCATGCGTGATGATCGCGACGGTGGTGCCGGTGCCGTGCAGGTCGCGCAGCAGGTCCAGCACCTCGGTCCCGGACGCGGTGTCGAGGTTGCCGGTCGGCTCGTCGGCCAGCAGCAGGTCCGGCTCGCCGACCACGGCCCGCGCCACCGCGACCCGCTGCCGCTCGCCTCCCGACAACTGGTCGGGACGGTGCCCGGTGCGATGCCCGAGCCCGACCCGTTCGAGCGCGGCGGCGGCGCGCTCCCGGCGCTGCCGCAACGTGTTGCGCGAACCGCCGTTCCCTCCGTAGAGGAGGCCGTCGGCGACGTTGTCCAGCGCGCTGACCCCGACCGCGAGGTGGAACTGCTGGAACACGAACCCGATGTGCCTCGCGCGCAGCGCCGACAGCTCCCGGTCCGGCAGCTCGGCGACCTCGTACCCGGCGATGCGGACGGCGCCCTCGCTGGGCCGGTCCAGCGTCCCGATCAGGTGCAGCAGGGTCGACTTGCCCGACCCGGACGGCCCCACGATGGCGGTCATCTCCCCGCGTCCGATCACCAGGTCCACGCCGCGCAGCGCCCGCACGCCGCCCGGGTACGTCTTGGCGACCCCGGCCAGCTCGACGATCGGCTCACTCACCGGCGGGCACCCCGACCCTCATGCCCGCGGCCAGCCCCGGCCCGCTGATCTCGACCCGGCCGCCGCCGAACGCGCCGGTCGTCACCGGGACGATCCGCCTGCCCGCGCCCTCGACCACCTCGACGCCGAAGCCGCCCTCGCGCAGGCCCAGCAGCGCCTCGATCGGGACGGACAGGACGCCCTCGCGCCGCTCGCTCTCCAGCTCCACCGTCACCGGCGCCTGGTCGAGCCGCCCGGCGTCGGCGTTCCGGTCGAGGGTGATCTCCACGTCCACCGTGGTCCTGGGATTCTGCTCGGTGCCGGTCTCCTCCGCGACCGTGCCCACCGACGCGATGCGGCCCGCGACGACCGTGCCGCCGGGCAGCTCGACCGACACCCTGGCGCCCTTGACCGCCATGTCCTGCTTGTCGGCGTCCAGGTTGATGTGCACGATCCGCCGGGTCCCCGCCACCGTCATCACCGGCTGCCCGGAGGCGACCCGCTTGCCCTCCGGGGCCTTGACGGTCTTCACGCGCACGGCGCCGGGCAGGAACACGACCTGCTTGGCGTCCACGCGCCCCGTCTCCTCCAGGCCCCTGTCGTCCTGCCACTCCTTGATGGCGGCCTCGGTGGCGACGGTGAACTCGCCGTCCACCGTCAGGCCGTCGCCGTACCCGAGGGCCTTCAGGTTGGACTCCAGGGCCTTGACGTCCGCCCCGTCCGAGACGCCCGGCCCGATCGTCCGGTACATGGGCGTCCCGCCGTACATCAGCGTGACGGGCCGGTTCTGCACGCGCACCAGGGGGTCGCCGCGTTCGATGACGGCGCCTTGCGACGGCGCCCAGGTGACCACGCCGGAGGCGCCGACCCACACGTCCCGCTCTCCCTCGAAGGTCAGGGTGCCGTCCACCTTCTCGGTGTCGACCAGGTCCCCCTTGGTGACGAGGGCCGTCGACAACCGCACGTCGCCGCCCTGCGCCCGCGCGTCACCGTCGTCCCCGATCAGGGCGAACGCGGCACCGCCCCCGGCGACCACCGTCACGGCCGCCCCGACCGCGAGCATCCGCCTCACCGGCCCACCTTCCGGCGGATCTCCTGGAGGTGGTGGCCGCACAGCGGGCGCGCCTTCTCGAACGCCGCGCGGTCGCGGCCCAGCAGTCCCCCGAACCCCTCGCCGGGCTTCGGGTCGGGGATGTCGATGCCGTTCCGGCGGGCGCACTGCGCGAACTTCACCATCGCGTCCCTGATCTCCGGGTCGTCCGGGTCGATGGTCATCCCGGAGGCCTCCAGGAAATGGCGGCATGCCTCAAGCGCGGCCTGGAGCTTCCGCCGGTCGCCCCCGGGTCGCAGATCCGTCCGGAGGTTCCGGTCGGGCTGCGGGTCGGGCATGTCGATCCCGTTCCTCCGCATGCACTGCGCGAACTTCAGCCGCGCGTCCTCCGGCCTGAGCGACGCCGACGCCTGGGCCGACGCCCTGGCCGCCGTTCCGTCCGCGCTGGCCACCCCGCCACCGTCCTCCTCACCACCGCACCCGGCGAGCCCGACGAGCAACGCAACGATGAGGCACAGCGACCATGCCCGAGTTCTCATGTCCACCTCCCCGCCGGGAGCACGGCGCCCCCGGCGGCCCCCCATTGCAGCCACCAGGGGGTTAAGCCCGCATTAGGTGCCGGAGGGGCGGGCGCACGGATCAAAACGCTTGAAGGTTCAACTTGTGGCTGGCCTGTTGTCGCCAGGACGGCGGGGGGCCATGGGCCTGTGCGGAGGGGCCGCTACGCGCAATCTTGGCAACATGAGATCGCGACTGATGCTTCTCGCTCTGATGGCCGGGCTCGTGGTCCCCGTGGGCGGCGCCGCGCACGCGAGCGGTGGCAGGCTCCCCGACCGGATCCCACTGCCGAACGGGTTCCAGCCCGAAGGAATCGCGACCGGGCACAAGACCTACGCCTACCTGGGGTCGCGGGTGGACGGCCGGATCTGGCGGGCCGACCTGCGCACCGGGAAGGGCACGGTGTTCAGCCCCGGTCCCGGAACGCCGTCGCTCGGGCTGAAGATCGGCAACGGGCTCCTGTACGTCGCGGGCGGCACCGGCGGCGACGCCCGGGTGATCGACCTGCGCACCGGGAAGATCCTCAGGCGGCACGTGCTGACCACCGGCACCGCGTTCATCAACGACCTGGTGCTCACCCGGTCCGGCGCGTTCGTGACCGACTCGGCGAACCCGGTGCTGTACCGGCTGCCGCTGGGCGTCCACGGGAAGGCCACGTCGGTGCCCCTGAGCGGCGACTGGGTCCAGGAGGAGGGCACCAACGCCAACGGGATCGTGCAGACCCCCGACCGCAGGTCGCTGCTGGTCGTCCAGTCCAACACCGGGCGGCTGTTCACGGTGGACCCCAGGACGGGCCACGCCAGGCTGGTCGACCTGGACGGCGAGTCCCTCCAGTTCGGGGACGGGATGCTGCTGGTCGGCAGCACGCTGTACGTCGTCCAGAACCGGGACAACGTGATCGCCGTCCTGAAGGTCGCCAAGGACGGCCGCAAGGCGCGGGTCGTGGAGCGGATCACCGATCCGGACTTCGACGTGCCGGCGACCGTGGCCCGGTTCGGCGGGCGGCTCTACCTGCCCAATGCCCGGTTCACCACGCCGCCGACCCCGGAGACCCCCTACGACGTCGTCTCGGTCAAGCCCTGAGGACCCGCGGGCTTACCCACGTTTAACGACGTCTCGGGCATGCTCCGGGACATGCGTGTACTGATCGTCGAGGACGAGCGGATCCTCGCGGACACCATCGCCGAGGGGTTGCGCGAGGAGGCGATCGCCGTCGACGTGGTCTACGACGGCGACGACGCCCTGGAGCGGACCTCCCACACCGGGTACGACGTGGTGGTCCTGGACCGGGACCTGCCCACCGTGCACGGCGACGAGGTCTGCCGTGAGCTGGCGGGGCGCCACCCCGGCCGCATCCTGATGCTGACCGCGGCCGGGGACGTCGCCGCGCGGGTGGACGGGCTGGCGCTGGGCGCCGACGACTACCTGCCCAAGCCGTTCGTGTTCAGCGAACTGGTCGCGCGGGTGCGGGCGCTGGGACGGCGCTCGGCGCCGGCCGTCCCGCCGGTCCTGGAACGGGCGGGGGTGCGGCTGGATCCGCACCGGCGGACGGTGGAACGGGACGGGCGGCCGCTGCGGCTCACCAAGAAGGAGTTCACGGTCCTGGAGGAGCTGCTGCGCGCCGACGGCGGCGTGGTCAGCGCGGAGACCCTGCTGGACCGCGCCTGGGACGAGCACATCGACCCGTTCAGCAACATCGTGCGGGTGACGATGGCGACCCTGCGCAAGAAGCTGGGCGACCCGCCGGTGATCGAGACGGTCACCGGCGCCGGGTACCGGCTGGAGGGAACGCCGTGATCGCCCTGCTGAAGGCTCCGGCACGGATGCTGCTGAGGACCGTGGCGCGTCGGCGTCCGCCGCGGCTGAGCGTGCGGGCGCGGCTGACGCTGGTGTACGGGTCGCTGTTCCTCGTCTCGATCGCGGTGCTGGTCACGGTCAGCTATGTGCTGACCGCCCGCGCCATCGACGAGCGGGTGGGGGGAACGCTGTCGCCGATCCAGCCCCGTCCGGGGGTGCTGGAGCGGCTCCTGGGCGACAGCGACCGGGCGGCCGCGCTGATCGAGGCCAGGGAGGAGCTGAACCGCCAGTTGGAGGAGCAGAAGCGGGAGGTGCTGGCGCAGCTCCTCCAGACCTCGCTGCTGATGCTGCTGGTGTTCGGCGCGCTGACCGTCCTGGTCGGGTACGTGGTGTCGGGCCGGATGCTGCGTCCGCTGCACCGGGTGACCGCGACGGCGCACCGGCTGTCGCAGTCCAACCTGCACGAGCGGATCGCGCTGGACGGCCCGCAGGACGAGATCAAGGACCTGGCCGACACCTTCGACCGGATGCTGGACCGGCTGAGCCGGGCGTTCGACGCGCAGCGCCGGTTCGTCGCCAACGCCTCGCACGAGCTGCGCACCCCGCTGACGATCAACCGCACGGTGCTGGAGGTGGCGATCGCGAGCCGGAAGAACCCGCCGGAGACCAAGGCGCTGGCGGACGTGCTGCTGGGCAACACCGCCCGGCACGAGCGGCTGATCGAGGGGCTGCTGACGCTGGCCCGTTCCGAGCGCGAGCTGTCGACGCGCACGCCGACCCCGCTGGCCGACGTGGTGCGCAGCGCGCTCGACCAGATGGAGGATCCGCCGACCGGCATCGAGGTGGAGGCCGAGCTGGATGCGGGCACGGTCGGGGGCGACCCGGTGCTGCTGGAGCGGTGCGCGGTGAACCTCCTGGAGAACGCGGTGAAGTACAACGTGCCGGGCGGCCGGGTGTGGGTGCGGACCGGCAGGCGCTCCGGGCTCGCCGTGCTCAGCGTCGAGAACACCGGCAGGCCGGTGCCGTCCTACGAGGTCGAGCGGATCTTCGAGCCGTTCCAGCGGCTGCGCACCGACCGGGTCGGCTCGGCTCAGGGGGCCGGGCTCGGCCTGTCGATCGTGCGGGCCGTGGTGGACGCGCACGGCGGGACGATCCAGACGGTGCCGCGCCAGGACGGCGGCCTGGCGATCACCATCGCGTTCCCGGACTACGTGGCGAGCAGCGCGTCGGCGGTGGCGGTGCCCGCGATGTCGGCGACCGGTCCCTGGTAGAGGATCTGGCCGCCGTGCGCGCCGGGGCCGGGTCCGAGGTCGATCATCCAGTCGGCGTGCCGGATGACGTCGACGTCGTGCTCGATGACGACCACGGTGTGGCCCCGGTCGACGAGCCGGTCCAGGACGTCCAGCAGCCCGGCGGTGTCGCGCAGGTGCAGGCCGGTGGTGGGCTCGTCCAGGACGTACAGGGCCGGTTCGGTGGCGTCCCGCAGCTCCTTGGCGATCTTGAGCCGCTGGCTCTCGCCGCCCGACAGGGTCGTCAGCGGCTGCCCGAGGCGCAGGTAGCCGAGCCCGACGCGGTCGAGCCACCCCAGTGCCGCCGCGATCCCGTCGTCGGGCAGCCGTCCGAGCGCCTCGCCGATCGTCAGCTCGTCGATGTCGGCGATGGACAGCCCGTTGACCCGGTGGCGCAGCACCTCGGCGGTGAAGCGCCGTCCCTGGCACGTCTCGCAGACGGTCTCCTGACCTTCCATGAAGGCCAGGTCGGTGTGGATCACGCCGAGTCCCCTGCATCCGGGGCAGGCGCCTTCCGAGTTGGCGCTGAACCAGCCGGCGGGCAGGCCGCTCCGCCTCGCGAACAGCCGGCGGATGGGCGGCGCGATGCCGGTGTAGGTGATGGGCGTGGAGCGCCGGTTGGCGCTGACCGGCCTCTGGTCGATCAGGATCGCCCCGTGCTGCGCGACCAGTTCCGCCGCGAGGCTGGACTTGCCCGACCCCGCGACCCCGGTGAGCACCGTGAAGACCCCGGCGGGGATGTCGACGGTGAGGTTCTTGAGGTTGTTGCGGGTGGCGTCGCGCACCGTGATCGCGCCGGTGGCCTCGCGCCGGCGCGTACGGGCGGGCCTGCGCGTGGCGAGGGCCGCGGAGGTGGCCGTGCGCGCGGTCTTCAGCTGGTCGAAGGTGCCCTGGAAGACCAGTTCCCCGCCGTCGCCGCCCGCGCCGGGCCCGATCTCGACGATCTGGTCGGCGATGGCCATGACCGCCGGGTCGTGCTCGACGACGAGCACGGTGTTGCCCTGGTCGCGAAGCCGCAGCAGGAGGGCGGTCATCGACGCGACGTCGTGCGGGTGCAGGCCCACGGTCGGCTCGTCGAACACGTACAGCATCTCGGTGAGGCTGCTGCCGAGGTGCTTGACGGTCTTGATCCGCTGCGATTCGCCGCCGGACAGGCTCGTGGTGGCGCGGCCGAGGTGCAGGTACCCGAGCCCGATCGTGATCATGGCGGCGAGCCGGTCCCGCAGGGCCGCGACGACGGGGGCGACGGCGGGGTCGGTCACCCGCTCGACCAGCCCGGCCAGCTCGGTGATCTCCATGCGGGCCAGCTCGCCGATGGTGTGCCCGAGCACGGTGGCGGTGCGGGCGGGCTCGTTGAGCCGGTCGCCGTGGCATTCGGGGCACTGCTGCGAACGGGTGAACCGGGCGATGGTCTCCTGCTTGCTCTCCGACAGGTTGTCGGAGGTGTGCAGGTAGATGCGTTCGAAGCGCTCGACGATGCCCTCGTAGTCGGCGGCCGGTCTGGTGCCCAGGCGCGCCGCGTGCTCCCCGCCGTAGAGCAGGGCCCGGCGCTCGTCCTCGGTCCAGTCACGGAGCGGGGTGCGGACGTCGAAGGTGCCGATGTCGGCGTACTTGGAGTACCAGTAGCCGCCGTTGCCGAACCCGGGCAGCAGGATCGCGCCCTCCTCCAGGGACCTGTCCAGGTCGAGGAACCGGTCGACGGCGCTCACCACGACCTGGCCCAGCCCGGAGCAGGTGGTGCACATGCCGGCCGGGTCGTTGAACGAGAAGCGGTTCGACTCGCCGACGTGCGGCGTGCCGGCGCGTGAGTACAGCAGCCGCAGGTAGGTCCAGGTGCCGGTGATGGTGCCGACCGTGGAGCGCGCGTTCCCGCCGATCCTGCGCTGGTCGATGACCACCACCGGCGACAGCCCGCTGATCTCGTCCGCCTCGGGACGGGGCCGGCGCGGGAGCCGGTTGCGGGTGAACGGCGGGAACGTCTCGTTCAGCTGATGCCCGGCCTCGGCCGCGATCGTGTCGAACACCAGCGAGGACTTGCCCGACCCCGACACGCCCGCGAACACGACGAGCCTGCCCCTCGGGACGTCCACGTCCAGCGCCTTGAGGTTGTTGGTCCGGGCGCGCCGGATCCGGATCGTTCGCGTTGCCATGCCATCGACGCTAGATCCGGATGCGGTCAGAATCTGACCGCGATTACGAGATACTGGACGTATGGCGGACATCACCCAGCGTATCCTCGCCCTGCTCACCACCCTTCAGACGGGACGGTCGTTCAGCGGCGAGGAACTGGCGGCACGCCTCGATGTCAGCCCGCGCACGCTGCGCCGGGACGTGGACCGCCTGCGGGCCTACGGCTACCCCGTCCAGACGCGGCCGGGTCCCGGCGGTCACTACCGGCTGACCGCGGGCACCGCCATGCCGCCGCTCGCGCTGGACGACGACGAGGCGATCGCGACGCTGCTCGGCCTGGCGACCCTCGCGTCCACCGGCGGCTCCGCCGGCGGAAGCGTGGACGAGGCGGCGACCCGCGCCTACGGCAAGGTCGACCAGTACCTTCCCAAGCGCCTCCGCCACCGGGCCGCCCAGTTGCGGGAGAGCCTGGAGATCGGCACCTCGTTCGCCCCGAGCACGAGCGCCGGGCACCTGGCGGACCTGGCCGAGGCCATCCAGCGCCGCCTGGTCGTCACCTTCGACTACTTCGGCAAGGACGGCGCGGTCACGTCCCGCAGGGTCGAGCCGCATCGCGTGGTCCACTACCGCCTGCGGTGGTCGGTGCTGGCCTGGGACACCGGCAAGGACGACTGGCGCATCTTCCGCGTGGACCGCATCAACCGCCTTCAGACGTCCACCACCACCTTCACGCCACGCCCGCTGCCCGCCGAGAGCGCGCTGGACTACCTGAGGCAGGGGCTCAACAAGCCGCGCACGCGGGTCGTGCTCACCATCGAGGCGCCCCTTCACGCGGTCGCCGACGCCTTCCGGCACCAGGACGCCGAGCTCACCGCCAGGGGCGACCGCCGGACGGAGGCCGTTCTGAGGCTCGACACATGGGAATGGCTGGTGCCGAGCCTGGCCTTCCTCGGCGCCGACTTCACCGTGCACGAGCCGGCCGGGTTCCGGACCGCCCTGGCCGCCTTCGGCGAGCGCCTGATCGCGGGCACGCGTTCGGAATCAGCGATTACTGACGAGTAGGATTGGCTTGTTACTCCCGAGTAGAGAGGGCGCGCCGTGCCTCGTACCGCACGTGACGTCGTGTTCGTCGACGGCGTACGCACACCGTTCGGCAAGGCAGGACCCAAGGGGATCTACGCGGAGACGCGCGCCGACGACCTGGTGGTCCGCGCGATCCGCGAGCTGCTGCGCCGCAACCCGTCCCTCCCGCCGGAGCGGGTGGACGAGGTCGCCATCGCCGCCACCACCCAGACCGGCGACCAGGGCCTGACGATCGGCCGCTCCGCCGCCGTGCTGGCCGGGCTGCCCACGAGCGTGCCCGGCTACGCCATCGACCGGATGTGCGCGGGCGCGATGACGGCCGTGACCACCGCCGGGGCGGGAATCGCGTTCGGCTCCTACGACGTGGCCATCGCCGGCGGCGTCGAGCACATGGGCCGGCATCCGATGGGCGAGGGCGTCGATCCCCACCCGCGGTTCCTGGCCGACCGGCTGGTCGATCCGTCCGCACTGGTCATGGGCTCGACCGCGGAGAACCTGCACGACCGCTTCCCGCAGATCACGAAGGAGCGGGCCGACGCCTACGCGGTGCGCAGCCAGCACAAGCTGGCCGCCGCCTACGCCGCGGGCAAGATCCAGCCCGACCTGGTGCCCGTCGCGGTCCGGTCGTCCGAACGGGGCTGGGGGCTGGCCACCGAGGACGAGCCGCCGCGTCCCGACACCACGATGGACGGTCTGGCCGGGCTGAAGACGCCGTTCCGGGTGCACGGCAACGTCACCGCGGGCAACGCCGCCGGGCTGAACGACGGCGCCACCGCCTGCCTGATCGCCGCCGAGGACGAGGCCCGCGAGCTGGACCTCACCCCGCGGATGCGGCTGGTCGACTTCTCGTTCGCGGGGGTGGAGCCCGAGGTGATGGGCGTGGGCCCGGTGCCGGCCACCGAGAGGCTGCTCGCCCGCAACGCGCTCACCATGGACGACATCGGCCTGATCGAGATCAACGAGGCGTTCGCCGTCCAGGTGCTGGCGTTCTGCGAGCACTTCAAGATCGACGACGACGATCCCCGGGTGAACCCGTGGGGCGGCGCGATCGCGGTCGGCCATCCGCTGGCCTCCTCCGGCGTCCGGCTGATGAACCAGCTCGCCCGGCTCTTCGAGGAGCGCACGGACGTCCGGTACGGGCTGACCACCATGTGCGTCGGCATGGGGATGGGCGGCACCGTCCTCTGGGAGAACACCAACTGGGAGGGCGCCAAGTGAGCACCGCGGTCAACGAGCTCTTCTCCGGCGAGGTGGTGACCCGCGCGCTCGTCCGCGACGTGACGCTGCCGCGCGACGCGGGCACGCTGGCGCTGATCACCCTCGACAACGGGCACGACCACACCAAGCCCAACACCTTCGGGCCCGCCGGGCTGGCCGAGCTGAACGCCGCCCTCGACACGGTCGCCGCCCGCGACGACATCGTGGCCGTCGGCATCACCGGCAAGCCGTTCGTCTTCGCCGTGGGCGCCGACCTCAAGGGCGTCCCGCTGATCCGCACCCGCGAGGACGCCAAGGCCATCGCCAGGCTGGGCCACGACGTGTTCCGGCGCCTGGGCGAGCTGGACGTGCCGTCGTTCGCCTACGTCAACGGCGCGGCGATGGGCGGCGGCGTCGAGGTCGCGCTGCACTGCACGTACCGGACGATCTCCTCGGGCGTCCCCGCGGTGGCGCTGCCCGAGACCTTCCTCGGCCTGGTGCCCGGATGGGGCGGGACGTACCTGCTCCCGCGCCTGATCGGCGCGGCCGGGGCGCTGCGGGTCATCATCGACAACCCGCTCGCCCAGAACCGGACGCTCACGGGCGGGCAGGCGTACGAGCTGGGCATGGCGGACGCGCTCCTCGACTCGGCCGGCTTCCTGGAGGAGTCGCTGGCCTGGACCGCCACCGTCCTCAGGGGCGAGCTGACGGTCGAGCGCGAGCCCGTCGACACCGGCAAGGCGTGGGACGACGCCGTCGCGCAGGCCCGCTGGACGGTTGAGGGCAGGCTGCACGGCGCGGCCCCGGCCTTCACCCGCGCCCTCGACCTGGTCGAGGCCGCCAAAGACCGGACCCGCGACGAGGGCTTCGCCGCCGAGGACGAGGCCCTGGCCGACCTCATCATGAGCGACGAGCTTCGCGCGGGACTGTACGCGTTCGACCTCACCCAGAAGCGCGCCAAGCGGCCCGCCGGGGCGCCTCCCAAGGACCAGGCCCGTCCCGTGACCAAGGTCGGCGTGGTCGGCGCCGGTCTGATGGCCTCCCAGCTCGCGGTGCTGTTCGCCCGCCGCCTGGAGGTCCCGGTCGTGCTCACCGACCTCGACCGCGAACGCCTCGACAACGGCGTCGGCCACGCGCACGCCGAGATCGGCAGGCTGCTCGGCAAGGGACGTCTGTCGCCCGACAAGGCCAACCGCCTCACGTCGCTCATCACCGGGTCGCTGACCAAGGACGCCTTCGCCGACGCCGACCTCGTCATCGAGGCCGTCTTCGAGGACCTGGACGTCAAGCGGGCGGTGTTCGCCGAACTGGAGGAGCACGTCTCACCCGAGTGCGTGCTGGCGACCAACACCTCCTCGCTGTCGGTCACGGAGATGGCCTCCGGGCTCCGGCACCCCGAGCGGGTGGTGGGATACCACTTCTTCAACCCGGTGGCCGTGCTCCCG
The DNA here is from genome assembly GCF_043906805.1 of Actinomadura sp. SCN-SB. Taxonomy (NCBI): domain Bacteria; kingdom Bacillati; phylum Actinomycetota; class Actinomycetes; order Streptosporangiales; family Thermomonosporaceae; genus Actinomadura; species Actinomadura sp. SCN-SB. The sequence continues at coordinate 33,111 of NZ_JBIMPP010000031.1, forward strand.
CTGCTGGAGATCGTGCGCGGCGCGGAGACCGACGACGCGACCCTGGCCACCGCGTTCGAGACCGGCAAGCGGCTGAAGAAGTCCTGCGTGCTGGTCAAGGACGCGCCCGCGTTCGTGGTCAACCGGATCCTGCTGCGGCTGATGGTCGAGATCATTCAGACCGTGGAGGAGGGCACCCCGATCGAGGTCGCCGAGCGCGCCGTCGCCCCGCTCGGGCTGCCGATGCCGCCGTTCGTCCTGCTGGGCCTGGTCGGACCGGCCGTCGCGCTGCACGTCAACGAGACCCTGCACGCCGCCTTCCCCGAACGGTTCCCGCTGTCGGAGCGGTTCGCCAAGTTCGTGGCTTCGGGCAAGACCGGCGTCTACCGTCCCGACCTCACCCTCGACCCCGAGGCGGTCGAGATCCTCAGCGGCGGGACCTCGCCGTCCACCGAGGAGCAGGTGCTGGACCGCGCGCTGCGCGGCCTCGCCGAGGAGATCCGGATCATGCTGGACGAGGGCGTGGTGGCCGCGCCGCAGGACATCGACCTGTGCCTGCTGCTCGGCGCCGGATGGCCGTTCCACCTGGGCGGGATCACCCCGTACCTGGACCGCGCCGGAGTGAGCGAGCGGGTGAACGGCGCCCGCTTCCTGGAGCCGGGCGTGGCCTCGCTACCGCGCTGACCACCAGGCGTTTCACGACAACACGGGCGTTCCGGATGTCACCTTCGGGACGCCCTTGTCGTGTCTTCCTCCCAAAGCGGCCGGTGGGGGGTTTCGACCGCTCACAATCGGTGAGCATAGGCGCGTACCTGGCCCCCGCCGAGGAGGACGGCGTGTCCCTGTTCCGCACGAAGAGCGTCGAGGACTCGATACGCGACACCGAGGCCGAGAGCCCCGAGCACCGGCTGCGCCGGGAGCTGTCGGCCGCGGACCTGACCGTGTTCGGCATCGGGGTGATCATCGGCACCGGGATCTTCGTCCTGACCGGCCAGGTCGCCAAGGACAAGGCCGGACCGGCGGTCGCGCTGTCGTTCATCCTCGCCGCCATCGTGTGCGGGCTGGCCGCGCTGTGCTACGCCGAGTTCTCCTCCACCGTCCCGGTGGCGGGCTCGGCCTACACCTACTCCTACGCCACGCTCGGCGAACTGCCTGCGTGGATCATCGGCTGGGACCTGATCCTGGAGCTGGCGCTGGCCGCCGCCGTGGTCGCGGTGGGCTGGTCCGGATACGCCGCCTCGCTGCTGGACTCCTGGGGCTGGACCATCCCGGCGGACTGGGCCAACCCGCCGGGCGAGGCCGGCGGGATCCTCAACGTCCCCGCGATCCTGCTGGTGCTGGCCGTCACCGCGGTGCTGGTGGCCGGGGTGAAGATCTCCTCGCGGGTGAACGCGCTGATCGTCGCGGTCAAGCTGTTCGTGGTGCTGCTGGTCATCGTCGCCGGGATGTTCTACGTCAAGGCCGACAACTACACCCCGTTCATCCCGCCGTCGCAGTCCACCCCCAACGTCGAGGGAGGCAAGGCGCCGTTGATCCAGGTGCTGTTCGGCATCACCCCGGTCAGCTTCGGCTGGCTCGGCGTGTTCGCCGCGATCGCCGTGGTGTTCTTCGCCTACATCGGCTTCGACATCGTCGCCACCGCCGCCGAGGAGGCCCGCCGCCCGCAGCGCGACCTGCCCATCGGCCTGATCGGCTCGCTGGTCATCACCGCCGTCCTGTACGCGCTGGTGTCGCTGGTGGTGGTCGGCATGCAGAACTACACCCGGCTGAGCGACGCCGCCCCGCTCGCCGACGCGTTCAAGGCGGTCGGCAGCCCCGGCTTCGCCACCGTGATCAGCATCGGGGCGGTGGCCGGGCTCACCACGGTGGTGCTGATCCTGCTGCTCGGGCAGAGCCGGGTGTTCTTCGCGATGAGCCGGGACGGGCTGCTGCCCGAATGGCTGTCGGCCGTCCACCCGCGGTTCGGCACCCCGTACCGGTCCACCATCCTGATGGGCGTGATCGCCGCCGTGCTGGCCGGGTTCATCCCGCTGGCCGCGCTGGCGGAGCTGGTCAACATCGGCACGCTGTTCGCGTTCCTGGTCGTCTCGATCGCCGTCGTGGTGCTGCGCCGCACCCGTCCCGACCTCCACCGCGGGTTCCGCGCGCCGCTCGTCCCCGTGGTGCCGGCGCTGGCGGTGCTGGGCTGCCTGTTCATCATGGTCAACCTGCCGGTGGAGACCTGGATACGGTTCCTGGTCTGGCTGGGCGTCGGCTTCGTCGTCTACTTCTTCTACGGCCGCCGGCACAGCCATCTGGACACCGCCGCCAAGATGGGCGAAGGCCCGGTGATCGGCCCTAAAGATCCCGTCGCCTGAGAGACCGCCGATCGGCTGAGGCACAATGGCCCGCATGGCTGCTCCTCCGCGTGTCGCAGTGATCGGCTCCGGGCCCGCGGGCCTGTACGCCGCCGAGGCCCTGGTCAAGCAGACCGACGGGAACGTGAGGGTGGACGTCTTCGACCGGCTGCCCACGCCGTACGGCCTGGTCAGATATGGCGTCGCCCCGGACCACAAGTCGATCAAGTCGATCGCCCGGTACCTGCAGCGGGTGCTGGAGAACCCCGCGGTGCGGTTCTTCGGCTGCGTGGAGCTGGGCCGCGACCTGACCCGCGCCGACCTGCTCGGCTGCTACGACGCCGTGCTGTACTCCACCGGCGCGATGGTCGACCGGCGCCTCGGCGTGCCCGGCGAGGACCTGCCGGGCAGCGTCGCCGCCACCGACTTCGTCAACTGGTACTGCGGCCATCCCGACGCCGCCGACCACGTCTTCGACCTCACCGCCGAGGAGGTCGCGGTCATCGGCGTCGGCAACGTGGCCGTGGACGTCGTGCGGATCCTGGCCAAGACCGCCGACGAGCTGCGCGAGACCGATGTCCCCGAGCACGTGCTGGACGCGCTGGCGGCCAGCCGGGTCACGCGGATCCACATGATCGGGCGGCGCGGCCCGGCGCAGGCCAAGTTCACCACCAAGGAGCTGCGCGAGCTGGGCGAGCTTCCCGGCGTCGGCGTGCACGTCCGTCCTGAGGACATGGACCTCGACCCCGCGAGCGCGCGGCTGGCCGAGTCCGACCGGCAGGCGCGCGGCAACGTCAAGGTCCTGAACGGCTGGACCGCCGAGCCCGACCCGGCCCTCCCCCGCCGCATCGACGTGCGGTTCTGGCGCGCGCCCGCGGAGATCCTCGGCACCGGGCGGGTGGAGGGCCTGCGGCTGGAGCGCACGACGCTGGACGAGTCGGGACGTGTCCGCGGCACCGGCGAGCACGAGACGCTGCCCGTCGGCCTGGTGCTGCGGTCGGTCGGCTACCAGAGCGTGGCGCTGGACGGCGTCCCGTTCGACGACCGCGCCTCCGTCGTCCCGAACGCGGCCGGGCGGATCCTCGGGCCGGACGGCGCGCCGATCCCGCGCGAGTACGTGGCGGGCTGGATCAAGCGCGGACCCACCGGGGTCGTGGGCACCAACAAGTCCGACGCCGCCGAGACCGTGCGCAACCTGCTGGAGGACTTCGACCCCGACGGCCCGCGTCCCGGCGGCACCATCGAGGACCTGCTGGAGTCGCGCGGGCTGCGGGTCGTCACCTACGACGACTGGCTCAACCTCGACGCCGCCGAGATCGAGCTGGCCCGTTCCCTGAGCCGCGGCGAACGGGTGAAGCTGGCGCGCTGGGACGCGATGTGCGCGGCCTGCCATCCGGAGTGACCGCCCCCGTGAAAGGGAGATCGGCGCGGGTCGGCGCGGGTCAGAGCATGGTCCTGCGCAGGATCGCATGTTTGAACTAGTGACGTAGACCTCTACAGAGCGCTACGGTGCGCGTGTGACCGGCGGTCCAGAGCTGTACGGATTCCCCCCTCCGGAGCGGCTGCCCGATCTGCGGTGGCTCGGCCCCGACTACGTGTCCGTACTCGTCTACGACCTGACGCAGGGGTTGCTGCGCCAGGATCCCGGCACGCGCGTCATGGGCGTGCGGTGCGAGGGAGATCCAGAGCTACGCGCCACCGTCGACACCACCGGTGTCATCCGCGCGCACGACGCGTCGTTCCCCTTGCAGGTGTTCGTCCAGGACGGGGCGGGCCGCCCATGGCGGTTGCGCGGCCGGTGGACCTACTCCGGCCGCGACCTCGGCACCGCCACGGCGACCATCACCCACTACTGGCAGCTGGGCTCGGCGGAGGGCGTGTAGCCGCGTCCGCTATTTCCGCCGGCCGTCTCTGTCCGACGGTCCTCCAGCCCCCGTCGCCAGCCACGAGGCGAGCACGGACGCGGCCCCGTCGCCGAACGCCTGGTTGCTGCCGTAGCTCTCGACAGAGCCGGACGAGCCGGGCTTGGTGCGGATGGTCGTCATGGCCTGGCCGCGCTTGAGACTCACGCCGCGCAGGACGAACCGTACGTTCTGCCCGGCGAGTTCGATCAGCGCCGGCACCCGGTCCCGTCCGCCCCAGGTGATGACGGAGTCGCGGCCCTCGATGACGGTGTCCCTGGTGATCGGCGGCAGCGCGGAGTTCTTGCCGTGCCGCTTGGTCACGACGTAGGTGCAGTTGGGCACCAGCGCGATCCGGCCGCCCGCCCTGATCGCGCGGGCCAGCGCGGTGTCCGCGGCGCCGCGCGCGCAGGGCACGTGCGCCACCGCCTCGTCGTCGGGCGCGGCCGTCCACGGCTGCGCCGGCCGTGTCTGCGGCGACTGCCCCGCGGACGCCTGCTGCCGCCGCGGCCGTTCGGGCGCCGCCGTCGCCGCCGAGGACATCGCGGTCACGGCCGCCAGCACCACCACCGGCATGGTGCGGCGCAGGCCAACCCCCAGGTTCGTGTTGTCACCCATGTGCTCCCCCGTCCTGCCGATCCATAGAGGCCGGATACCTAGAGCCTCGGTACGCTCGCACAACGTAATCGGCGGCGATCGGGAGACGACGCTCCGGCACACGGGAGGCGACCTTCCCATGACGCGGACATGAGACGGTCTTTCCCGCGGGCCGGAGACGGCCTGGGGCGTGGTCAGTCGGACGGGGCGGGCTCGCGTGCCTCGGACGAGGCGATCCGGCTCACGGCGGCGATGATGTCGCGGGCCAGCGCCTGCGGCGTCAGCCCCAGATCGTCCAGGATCATCGCCCGCTTGGCGTGGTCGAGGAACTCCTGCGGGATGCCGAACGTACGGACCGGCACGTCCACGCCCGAGTCGCGCAGCAGCCGGGCCACCGCGTCGCCCACGGCGCCGACCCTGCCGTTGTCCTCGACGACCGCGACCATGCTGTGCCCGGCCGCGGCTTGCACCAGCTCGGGGTCGAGCGGCTTGACCCACCGGGGGTCGACCACGGTGGCGCCGATGCCCTGCGCGGCGAGCCGTTCCCCCACCTCGACCGCGGGGGTGGCCATCGCGCCCACGGCGACCACCAGCACCCGGGTGCCGTTGGCACCGTCGTGCCGGGCCAGCACGTCCATGCCGCCGAGCGCGCCGACCGCCTCGACGTCGTCCGCCACCGGGCCCTTGGGGAAGCGCAGCGCGGTGGGGCCGTCCTCGACCGCCACCGCCTCGCGCAGCAGCTCGCGCACGCGGGCGCCGTCGCGCGGCACCGCGATCCGCATGCCCGGCACCAGTTGCAGGATCGACAGGTCCCACATGCCGTTGTGGCTGGGGCCGTCGTCGCCGGTCACCCCGGCACGGTCCAGGACGAACGTGACCGCCTGCTTGTGCAGCGCCACGTCCATCAGCACCTGGTCGAAGGCCCGGTTGAGGAACGTGGCGTAGATCGCCACCACCGGGTGCAGGCCGCCCAGCGCCAGCCCGGCCGCGGAGGTCACCGCGTGCTGCTCGGCGATGCCCACGTCGTAGATCCGGTCCGGGTACGCCTCGGCGAACGCGGCCAGCCCCACCGGGTGCAGCATCGCCGCGGTGATCCCCACGATGTCGTCGCGCTCGGCGCCGAGCGCCACCATCTCCTCGCTGAACACGTTGGTCCAGATGCGGCCCTTGGGCTTCTGCACGCCGGTCTTGCGGTCGTACGGGCCGGGCGAGTGGAACTGCTCCTCGTCGTCGTTCTCCGCGGGCGCGTAGCCGTTGCCCTTACGCGTGATGCAGTGGACGATCACCGGGCCGCCGAAGTCGTGCGCCTTGCGCAGGGCGTGCTCGACGGCCTGCTCGTCGTGGCCGTCGATGGGCCCGACGTACTTCAGGCCGAGGTCCTCGAACATCGCCTGCGGCTGCAGGATGTCCTTCAAGCCCTTCTTGATGCCGTGCAGCGTCTCGTACGCGGCGTTGCCGACGACGGGAGCGCGCGGCACCGTCTTCTTGATGAGCTCCAGCGCGTGCTCGTAGGTCGAGGTGACCCGCAGGTCGGCCAGGTGGCGGGCCAGCCCGCCGATGGTGGGCGAGTAGGAGCGGCCGTTGTCGTTCACCACGATGATGACGCGGCGGTCGCGCCCCTCGGCGATGTTGTTCAGCGCCTCCCAGCACATCCCGCCGGTCAGCGCGCCGTCCCCGACCACCGGGACCACCACGCGGTCGGTCTCGCCGCGCAGCTCGAACGCCTTGGCCAGCCCGTCGGCGTACGAGAGCGCGGTGGAGGCGTGCGAGTTCTCGATGACGTCGTGCTCGGACTCGGCTCCGCTCGGGTAGCCCGACAGCCCGCCGCGCTGCTTCAGCAAGGAGAAATCGTGCCGGCCCGTGAGCAGCTTGTGCACGTAGCACTGGTGGCCGGTATCGAAGAGGATCTTGTCGCGGGGCGAGTCGAACACGCGGTGCAGCGCGATGGTGAGTTCGATCACTCCCAGGTTGGGTCCGAGGTGCCCGCCGGTCTTCGCCACGGCGTCCACCAGGAACTCACGGATCTCCTCGGCGAGCAGGGGCAGCTCCGTGGCGTCCAGTCGCTTGAGGTCCTGCGGACTCCGGATCGACTCCAGCAGAGACACGCGCGTCAACTCCTCCATCAGGGGCCCTGCCGTCGCTCTTCGGGCGAAGCCCCCGAGGGCTGGGGGTCCGCCCCAGGGGCGACTCTGACCCTGGTCCGCGGGCCGTTCCGAGTTTAGTCCCGGTTTGCCCGCCGCGTGGCCCGGCCTCATTTCCCTCGCGCCACACGCACGAAATCCTCACGCGCGAGGGAAGGGGGCCGTGGGGTAAGAAGGGGGCATGGGTGTCGAAGAGATCGTGCTGCTCAATGAGGCCGACGAGGCCATCGGTTCGGCACCCAAGGTGCCGAGCCACCACCGCACCACCCCCTATCACCTCGCCTTCTCGTGTTTCCTGCTGAACACCTCCGGTAAGGTTCTGATCACCCGTCGCGCGCTCGGTAAACGGACGTTCCCCGGTGTGTGGACCGGAAGCTGCTGCGGCCACCCGGGTCCGGGCGAGGGTCTGCGCGCCGCCGTGGCCCGCCGGCTCCGCGACGAACTGGGCGTCGAGGCGCGGGAGTTCACCTCGATCCTGCCCGGCTTCCGCTACCAGGCCACGGCGGCCGACGGCACCGTCGAGAACGAACGGTGCCCGGTGGTCCGCGCCATCGCCGCGACCGACACCGTCCACCTCGACCCCGACGAGGTGGAGGACGCCCAGTGGTGGACGTGGGAACGGTGCAAGGAACTGGCCTCCCGTCCCGAGGCGTCCCCCTGGTTCCGCCTGCAGATGGCCGAACTGGTGCCGCTCGGCGACCCGCTGGAGTGGCCCGACGCGGGCGTCGAGGGCCTTCCCCCCTTCCTGACCTGGTAGGGCCGGGACGTTCCCGGCGCCGGCTTCCCGGGCTGCTGCTGCTCTTGCGACGCGTGGAACCTTCCGGAGAGTGGAGGGCGCAGGGCTGGTCGGCGGCCTGGGGGTCGCTGCGCGGCGGGCTGGAGGACAGCGTCAAGATCGCCGTCACCGGCTCGCCGATCTCGGCGATGCTCGGCTCGCTCAACGGCTACGTCCTGTCGAAGTGGCGCTTTCCCGGCGCGGACGCGGTGTTCACGCTGTTCCTTTTCGGCATGTTCATCCCGTACCAGGCGGTGATGATCCCGCTGGCGGGTTTACTGACCGATATGGAACTGGTCGGCACCATCCGCGCCGTCCGGGTCGGGGGCGGTCGCCGTACAGTACGACCAGCGGATGGCCTCGGCTCTGCTCGCCTCACTGCCCACTCTGCTGGTATACCTGCTGCTCGGACGGTTCTTCATGCGCGGCCTGATGGCAGGAGCCCTCAAGGGATGACACGCGGAAAACGCCCCCGACGCGCGAAATAGCCCATTGGTTTCCTGATCGGCCGGAACAGGCCAGAGATCATTCCGACCGGTGTTTCCGGCGGAAAACGCGGATAGGCTCACGGCCCGATATCTGGCTTTCGTTCCCTCCCTCCCGGCGATTCCGCGACACCGCGGCAGGGCCGGGCGTGTTCCCCGTGCCGAGCGCGGCGCAACCCCGCCAACACGCATCGTGGAGGGCGGGAGCGGAAGCCCCTTCCCTCTTCGAGGAGAGCGAGATGCATCCCACCCGACTGGCGGCCGCCGGCGCCGCCGCCGCACTACTGGTCATGGGCATGGCGGGCCCTGCCCTGGCGACGCCCAACGACGACCCCAGCAGCCCGCCGACCACCGAGGCCCCCGACCCGTCGGACTCCCCGACCCCGACGGACCCGGACCCGAGCGAGCCGCCGACGTTCGAGTTCGGCTTCGATGACGTGAAGCTGTCGACGACGCGGGTCGTGCCCGGCGGGAAGACCACGTTCACGGTGACCTGCCCGACCGAGGTCACCATCACCAGCAACGCCTACACGCAGAACCCGCTTCCGGTCAGCAAGACCGGCGACGACACCTGGACCGGCACCGGCACCTTCAAGTCGTCCCTGCCCAACCCGTCCATCGCGCGGGTGACCTGCAAGGACCACGGCACGGTCACGTTCACCACCAACCCGGAGAAGGGCGAGATGAAGCCCGGCAAGCCGACCGGCAAGATCCCCAGCGGGCGGATCGACACCGGTGACGGCAGCACCCAGGGCGGCCCGGGCGTGCCGCTGCTGGCCGGCGGCTCGGCCGCCGCGCTGGCCGCCGCGGGGCTGGGCGCGCTCGCGCTGCGCCGCCGGGCCGGGCGGGAGAGTTCCTGAATTGCCCCAGCGCATCACCATCGCCGGTCGCCGCGCCGCGTGCGCGGCGGCCGGCGTGCTGCTCACCGGGCTCCTGATCGGCGCCTGCGGCGGTGATGGGACGCCCACCGTCCGCGGTTCCGCGTCGTCCCCTCCGGCCTCGGCCGCCCAGGGGACGCTGAAGGAGGCGCCGCCGCTCGCGGAGTCCCTGCCCGAGACCATCAAGATCCCCAAGATCGGCGTGTCCGCCCCGGTCGGCACGATCGGGCTGCGTCCCGACGGCCGCATCGAGGAGCCGCCGCTGAGCCGTCCCAACTACACCGGCTGGTACAAGGAGGGGGTCACACCCGGCGAGGCCGGGCCCGCGGTGATCCTCGGCCATGTCGACGCCAACAAGAAGGCCGCCGTCTTCTACCGGCTCAAGGACCTGAAGCCGGGCGACCTCATCCAGGTCTCCCGGAAGAACGGCTCCGTCGCCACGTTCGCGGTGGAGCGCCTCCAGAGCGTGGACAAGGACGCGTTCCCGCACAAGAAGGTCTTCGGCGAGCAGATCGACTACTCGTCCCTGCGCCTGGTGACCTGCGGCGGCGCCTTCGACCCGTCCAGCGGCCACTACAGGAACAACATCATCGTGTACGCCAAGCTGGTCCAGGGCGTCTGATCGGCCCGTTTCCCCTCCGGTCACCCCCCTCCCGGAGGGGAAACGACCCGGTGGGGCCGCAGCCGTTTTGCCGAACGGGGCGAATGGAGGGAAAATCTCTACGTCGCGCGCCGTACCGTCCTCGGTCGCGGCCCGACCGGGAGACGGCCGAAGCGGATTGGAGTCCGTGTGCAGGCGATCAGCGTGCAGCAGCCCTGGGCCTTCGGGATCGCCCGCAGCAGCAAGGCCATCGCCAACCAGGCTCTGCCGACCGCCTACCGCGGCCCCCTGCTCATCCACGCCTCCATGCGCGTCGACCTCAAGGCGTGCGACCATCCCCTGATCCGCTCCGCGGGCTGGGACCCGCGCGACCCGCTCGCCACCATCGGCGCCGTCATCGCCGTCGCCCGCCTGGACGACGTCTGCTCCAGGGCCCTGATCGAAGGCCCCTGCGACTGCGGCCCCTGGTCCCAGCCGGGCGCCCACCACTGGCGCCTGACCGGCATCCGGCCCCTCCCCCGCCCCATCGTCGCCCTCGGCCGCCCCGAACTCTGGGAACCCACCCAAACCCTGCTGACCAAGGTCGAATCCATGCTCACCCCCACCCAACACCCTTCCTGAGCGCAATCGATCAGCTACGATAAGTCGCCATGGCGGCAGGGGTAACGTTGTCCGCGACCGACGTTGATCCACCACGCCACCGACGGGAGCGGGCCATGCGCAGTCAGCGGGTGCATGACCATGGCGGTTTCGGCCCGTACACGATCGAGGACCTGCACGCCCGAGCGGATGACGGTAAGGGCCTTGAGCTTGAGGATGGGTGGCTGGTCGAGTTGGCCCCGAGCGCGCCGCACCAGTGGGCGGTGGACACGCTCCGAGATCTGATCAAAGACGCCGTGCGCGAGGCGGGCGCCGGCGCCTTCGTCGCCGGCGGCGGCGGCGAATGGGAGATCAGCACGCCCGCCGGCATTCGCAAGCCAGACGTCTTCGTGGTTCCCAAGGACGTGGCCCGCGCCTCCATCGTCCACCGCGACCCCATCACGATCCCGGGCGGCGAGGCGCTGCTGACGATCGAGGTGATCTCGCCCGGCAGTTCCAGCGAGCGCACGGACAAGGTACGCAAGCTCAAGGAATACGCCATGCTCGGCATCCCCCAGTACTGGATCGCCGAGTTCACGCCGGTTCCCCTGGTGCATCTCATGATCCTGGACGAGGAGGCCGGCACCTATCGGGCGGATTCGGTGACCAGGCGGGGCTCGGTGTTCCAGGCCGTGATCCATGCGGACGTGCCCGTCGAGGTGAGCTTCGACCCCGGTGTCATGGTGGAGTTCTGAGGGTGGCGGAGGCGCGCAGGCGGGTGAATTCGGCGGCGATTCTGGTCAGGTGCCAGCTTGCGTTGAGGCCGCTGGGGTTGGGGAGGATCCACAGGCGGGACGGCCCGAAGGTTTCGGGTTGGGGGCCGATCTGTGCGCGGGGGGCGCCGAAGGCGGTGCGGTACGCGGTGACGCCCGCGACGGCCAGGTAGGCGGGGCGGTGGCGTTCGACGAGGGCGCGCAGGCGCAGGCCGCCTTCGCGTAGTTCCTCGGGGGTGAGTTCGTCGGCGCGGGCCGTGGTGCGGTGCGCGAGGTTGGTGATGCCCAATCCGTACGAGGGCAGCAGGTGCTGTTCGGACGGGGCCAGGCGGCGCGGGGTGAAGCCGGACAGGTGCAGGGCGGGCCAGAAGCGGTTGCCGGGGCGGGCGAAGTGGTGGCCCGTGGCGCCGGAGTAGAGGCCCGGGTTGATGCCGCAGAACAGGACGCGCAGGGGTTCGCCGTCGGGTGGGAGGACGTCGGGGATGACGCGGTCCCGGGCCGCCTCCAGGTCCTCTTTGGTGGGGCGCATCAGATCAGGCTACGGACGATCAGGGTGACGGCGGACGCGCCCACCACGATGAGGATGGCCTGGCGCATGCGGCCGTCGTCCACGTACCGGCGTACCGGGCCCGCCATCAGGAAACCGGTCAGGACGAACGGGGTGAGGGCCAGGCCGGCGGTGACCTGCTCTCCGGGGAGCTGGCCCGCGGCGGCGAGGGTGGTCAGGGAGAGGGCGGCGCCGATGGTGAAGAAGACCGCGAGCGTCGCGCGGACCTTGGGGCCGCTTTCGTGCTGGTAGAGCAGGGCGAGCGGGGGGCCGCCGATGGCCGAGGCGGTGCCGGTGGCGCCCGCGACGAGCCCCGCGGTGGTGAGGGTGCCCCGGTTGCGCGGCACCCGTCCCGACCACAGGCCGGCGCCGAGCGCGGCCAGCACCATCCCGCCGACCAGGACGCCGAGCACGCGGGTGGGGACGGCGGCGACCACCCAGACGCCCAGCGGGGTGCCGATGAGGCGCCCGCCGAAGGCCCAGCCGAGGCCGCCGAGGTCGGCGTGCCGGACCTCGCGGGTCAGCGTGGCCAGAGGCAGGACGGTCGCCGCGACCAGGATGGCGCCGGGCATCAGGTGGGGGTACAGCATCGTGACGATCGGCGTGGCGACCAGGCCCACGCCCAGTCCCACGCTGCCCTGCACGATGGAGCCGATCAGCGCGGCCAGCCCGCCGACCACGAGGAAGTCCGTTGTGGGCACGTGCGGGGACGTTACATCCCATAGTTCCCGACCAGAAAACATGGGCCGCCTCCCGGGGGGCGGAGGCGGCCCATGGCGACGCGGGTTACTTGCGGAGCAGGTTGCGGAGGACGTACTGCATGATGCCGCCGTTGCGGTAGTAGTCGGCCTCGCCCGGCGTGTCGATGCGGACGATCGCCCTGAACTCCTTGTCGTCCGCCTTGACGGTGACCTCGCCGACGGGGCCGTCGTTGAGCTTGTCGACCCCGGTGATGTCGAAGGTCTCGGTGCCGGTCAGGCCCAGGGACTCGGCGGACTCGCCGTCCTTGAACTGCAGCGGCAGGACGCCCATGCCGATGAGGTTGGAGCGGTGGATCCGCTCGTACGACTCGGCGATGACGGCGCGGACGCCGAGCAGCGCGGTGCCCTTGGCGGCCCAGTCGCGGGACGAGCCGGAGCCGTACTCCTTGCCCGCGATGACGACCAGCGGGGTGCCCTGCGCGGCGTAGTTCTGCGCGGCGTCGTAGATGAACGACTGGGGCGCGCCGTCCTGGGTGAAGTCGCGGGTGTAGCCGCCCTCGACCCCGTCCAGCAGTTGGTTGCGCAGCCGGATGTTGGCGAACGTGCCGCGGATCATGACCTCGTGGTTGCCGCGGCGCGAGCCGTAGGAGTTGAAGTCCTTGGGCCCGACGCCGTGGTCCTGGAGGTACTGGGCGGCGGGGGTGCCCACCTTGATGGCGCCGGCCGGGGAGATGTGGTCGGTGGTGACCGAGTCGCCCAGCTTGGCCAGGACGCGGGCGCCGCGGATGTCGGAGACCGGCTCGGGCTCCATGCCCATGCCGTCGAAGTACGGGGCCTTGCGGACGTAGGTGGAGTCCGGGTCCCACTCGAAGGTGTCGCCGGTGGGGATGGCCAGCTCGCGCCAGCGCGCGTCGCCCTTGAAGACGTCCGCGTAGTCCCGCACGAACATCTCCTGCCCGATCGAGCCCTCGACGATCTCCTTGATCTCCTCAAGGGAGGGCCAGAGGTCGCGCAGGTACACCGGGCCGTCGGTGCCCTCGCCGATGGGGTCGTTGAGGATGTCGATGTCCATCGTGCCCGCGAGCGCGTAGGCGACCACCAGCGGCGGCGAGGCCAGGTAGTTCATCTTCACGTCGGGGTTGATGCGGCCCTCGAAGTTGCGGTTGCCCGACAGGACGGAGGTGACGGCCAGGTCGGCGTCGCTCACGGCCTTGGAGATCTCCTCCTGGAGGGGGCCGGAGTTGCCGATGCAGGTGGTGCAGCCGTACCCGACCAGGTTGTAGCCGATCTTGTCGAGGTACGGGGCGAGGCCCGAGCGCTCCAGGTAGCCGGTGACGACCTGGGAGCCGGGGGCCAGCGAGGTCTTGACCCAGGGCTTGCGGGTCAGCCCGTGCTCCACCGCCTTCTTGGCCAGCAGCCCGGCGCCGACCATGACGTACGGGTTGGACGTGTTGGTGCAGGAGGTGATCGCGGCGATCACGACGGCGCCGTGGTCGAGCTCGAAGGACGTGCCGTCGGCGAGCGTCACCCGCGTCGGGTCGTGCGGCCGCGAGGAGCCGTTGGCGGCGTGCTCGCGGGGCCTGTCGCCGTTGCCGTCGTGGGAGATGGCCGGGGAGTCGGACGCCGGGAACGACTCGGCGGACGCCTCGTCGGCCGGGCCCTCGATGCCGTCGGAGACGTCGGAGGCGGAGACGTAGTTGCGGACGTCCCGGCGCCAGGTCTCCTTGGCCTCGGAGAGGGAGATGCGGTCCTGCGGGCGCTTGGGCCCGGCGATGGACGGGACCACCGTGGACAGGTCCAGTTCCAGGTACTCGGAGAACTCCGGTTCCACGGACGGGTCCAGCCACATGCCCTGCGCCTTGGCGTACGCCTCGGTCAGCGCGATCTGCTCCTCGCTCCGGCCGGTGAGGCGCAGGTACGACAGGGTCTCGCCGTCGATCGGGAAGATGGCGCAGGTGGAGCCGAACTCGGGGCTCATGTTGCCGATGGTGGCGCGGTCGGCGACGGGGAGCGCGGCCACGCCCTCGCCGTAGAACTCCACGAACTTGCCCACGACGCCGTGCTGACGCAGCATCTCGGTGACGGTCAGCACCAGGTCGGTGGCGGTGGTGCCGGCGGGCAGCGAGCCGGTGAGCTTGAAGCCGACCACCCGCGGGATCAGCATCGAGATGGGCTGGCCGAGCATCGCGGCCTCCGCCTCGATGCCGCCGACGCCCCAGCCGAGCACGCCGATGCCGTTCTCCATCGTGGTGTGGGAGTCGGTGCCGACGCAGGTGTCGGGGTAGGCGACGCCGTCACGGTCGAACACGACGCGGGCCAGGTGCTCGATGTTGACCTGGTGGACGATGCCGGTGCCGGGCGGGACGACCTTGAACTCGTCGAAGGCGGTCTGGCCCCAGCGCAGGAACTGGTAGCGCTCGCCGTTGCGCTCGTACTCGCGCTGGACGTTGCGCTCGAAGGCGTCCGGCGACCCGAAGTAGTCGACGATGACGGAGTGGTCGATGACCATCTCGGCGGGCGCGAGCGGGTTGATCCGGGACGGGTCGCCGCCCAGGTCGCGCACGGCCTCGCGCATGGTGGCCAGGTCGACGACGCAGGGCACGCCGGTGAAGTCCTGCATGATGACCCGGGCGGGGGTGAACTGGATCTCCTTGCTGGGCTGGGCCTTGGGGTCCCAGCCGGCCAGCGCGCGGATGTGCTCGGCGGTGACGTTGGCGCCGTCCTCGGTGCGCAGCAGGTTTTCCAGCAGCACCTTGAGGCTGTACGGGAGCCGGGCCGAGCCCTCGACGGCGTCCAGCCGGTAGATCTCGTACGACGTCTCGCCGACCTGCAGCGTGCTGCGGCTGCCGAAGCTGTTCGCGGACACGGACTCCTCCTCCGTCACCGCCGCGCGTCCGGTGCTGCACGGGAGCGCGACGTACTGCCTCATATTCCGATATGCCCGGATATCCAGCGCCACGCCGGTCGCGGGGGGAAAGGCGGGCGGAGACCCGGGCGGGGCGGTGCACCATCCCCCTGAATCCTGCCCTAGTGACGGCCTTGCTCGAGAATCGGGGCCGCCTAACTTCCGCAGGTTTTCTCTCGACATCAAGCTATCCCTGATTTGTCTTGATATCAAGTTACTTTGCCGGGAACCCCCTGGCCGCTCCGTACGTCTTCGATATATCGTTGTCGTATCGCGAGAGATCAAAGAGAGATCTTGAAAGGCGGTGGAGCACATGGGGACGCGGCACGGTCCTGGACCGGACCTGGGCTGGGCGTTCGCCGCGGCGGCGCTCGGGGCGAAGATGGCGCACAGGCGCTCCCACGACTGGAGCTGGGGATGCGGCCCGCGCGGCGAGGTTCCCGGCTGGTTCTTCGGCGGCGCAGGTCCATGGGGTTCGCCCTCCGGCCCCTGGGGACGGGGCGCCCCGCCGTGGGCGAAGGGCCGCAAGGGACGCGGACCGAGGGCCCGCAAGGGGGACGTGCGCGCGGCCATCCTGGCGCTGCTGGCCGAGGAGCCGCGCAACGGCTACCAGATCATCCAGGAGATCAACGAACGCAGCGGCGGCGGCTGGAAGCCCAGCCCCGGCGCGGTCTACCCGGCCTTGCAGCAGCTCGTGGACGAGGGCCTGATCCGCGGCGAGGAGGACGGCGGCCGCCGCACCTTCCACCTGACCGACGAGGGCCGCGCCCACATCGCCGAGCACCCCGACGAGGTGGACGAGCCGTGGGCGGCGATGGCGCCCGACTTCGGCGAGGGCGTCCCCGACCTGTTCAAGGAGGCGGCCCGGACGGGCGCCGCGGTGATGCAGATCGTCCACTCGGGCACCCCCGAGCAGGTCGCGCGGGCCACGTCGGCGCTGGCGGACGCCCGGCGGCGCCTCTACCTGATCCTCGCCGAGGACGACGAGGACGCGGGCCCCACGACCCGCGAAGCACCCGAGGAGTGACGGTGACCCAGCCGGACGACATGCGGATCGGCGACGCCGAACGGGACGCGGTGGCCTCGGCCCTCCACGAGCACTTCGCGGCGGGCCGCCTCGACCGCGAGGAACTCGACGAGCGGCTGGACGCGACCCTGGCGTCCAAGACCCAGGGCGACCTGAAGGCGATCGTAGGGGACCTGCCCGGCTCCAACGGCCTGCCCGAACCAGCGCCCAAGACCAAGCACGGGCACCGCCACCCCCACCACGCTCACCACCACGGGATGCCGACGCGCCACCACCGCCCCGGCGCGTTCTCGGCCTTCCCCCTGTTGCTGATCGTGTTCACGGTGGTCGCCTTCACAGGCGGCGTCGGCGCCGCCGTCCTGGCGGTCCTCAAGGTGGCCCTGCTGATCTTCCTGGTCAGAGCAGTGGTGAAGGCAGCCCAAGCAGCCCGATCCCACTCCCGCTGACCACCCTCGGAAGGCAGGGGTCAGCGGTCATCCCCGGGCGGGGGCCGCTGGCCCCGCCTGGGGTGTGGGGGGTCACTCCCCCACAATGAAACAGCTAGTAGTCCTGCTTGCGTTCGGTTCGCGCATTGCAGTTTGTCCAGCAGGCGCGACACGTACCCCTTGACCGTGGCCTCGCTGAGGCAGAGGCGTTCGCCGATTTGGGCGTTGGTGAGTCCTTCGCCGAGGCAGGCGAGGACGTCGGTTTCACGTTCGGTGAGGTCGTCGAGTAATGCGCGGGAGCGGTCGCGTGCGGTCTGCTGTCCGGTGACGGTGGCGACGAGGCGGCGGGTGGCGGCGGCGGACATCACGGTGTGGCCGTCGGCGGCGACGCGGACGAGGTCGACGAGGTCGTCGGGCGGGGTGGATTTCAGCAGGAATCCGGCGGCGCCCGCGCGCAGCGCCCTGATGACGTAGTGGTCGGCGTCGAAGGTGGTGAGCGCGACGATGACGGGCGGGTCGCGGTGGGCGGCGATGCGTTCGATGGCGGTCAGGCCGTCGACGCCGCCGTGCCGGCACGCCGCGCCGCCCGCATGGACATCCTCCGCGCCATGGCCACCGAGTAGCCACAGAGTGAGCTACCGGGTGAGCGCGGCGGCGTTCTTGGCGAGCTTCTCGATGCGGCCCCAGTCGCCCTTGCGGACGGCGTCGGGCGGGGTCAGCCAGCTTCCCCCGACGCAGGCCACGTTGGGCAGCTCCAAATACTTGGGGGCGTTGTCGGTGGTGATGCCGCCGGTCGGGCAGAACGTGATCTGCGGCAGCGGCCCGTACAGCGCCTTGAGGCAGGCCGCTCCGCCGGACTGCTCGGCGGGGAAGAACTTCATCACCGTGACGTCGTGCTCCAGCAACGCCATGGCCTCGGACGCACTGGAGACCCCGGGCAGGAACGGCAGCCCCGTCGCGTTCATCGCGCGCCGCAGGGTGTCGGTCACGCCGGGGCTGACCAGGAACCGCGCCCCGGCGCCCGCCGCCCGCTCCGCGTCCTCCGGCGTGACGATCGTGCCCGCGCCGACGACGGCGTCCGGCACCTCGGCGGCGATGCGCTCGATGGACTCCAGGGCCGACTCGGTGCGCAGCGTCACCTCGATCGCCGGCAGGCCGCCCGCCAGCAGCGCCCGCGCCAGGGGGACGGCGGCGTCCGGGTCGTCCAGCACCACGACGGGGATGACCGGGGCGAGGTCCACCAGTTCTTCGGCCTTCATGCGAACTCCAGCGTTGGTCGGGTAGGCGGCACGGGCCGCGGGAAAGCCTGCGGCAGGATACCCGCACCCACCGTAACGATCATGACAGGACCACCGCGGCGCCGCGCTCGGCCGCGCCCACGGCCTGCCGGAAGGCGCCGAACAGCTCCCTTCCGGTGCCGTCGTGGCCACCGGCGGGCGGGGACGCGGGCTCGCGCGCCGCGAACTCCTCGTCCGGGACGAGCACCTCCAGCAGGTTCTTGCCGCAGTCGAGGCGGATGAGGTCGCCGTCCCGGACGCGTGCCAGCGGCCCGCCGTCGGCCGCCTCGGGCGACAGGTGGATGGCGGCGGGGACGGCGCCGGACGCGCCCGACATCCGGCCGTCGGTGACCAGCGCCACGCGATGGCCCCGGTCCTGGAGGACCGACAGCGGCGGGGTGAGCTTGTGCAGCTCGGGCATGCCGTTGGCGCGCGGCCCCTGGAAACGGACGACCGCGACCACGTCGCCGTCCAGCTCTCCGGCCGCGAAGGCGTCCTGGAGGTCGTGCTGGGAGTCGAACACCCGGGCGGGGGCCTCGATCGCGCGGTGCTCCTCGCGGACGGCCGAGACCTTGATCACGGAGCGGCCGAGGTTGCCGCGCAGCGTGCGCAGGCCGCCCTGCTCGTCGAACGGGTCGGCGGCCGGGCGCAGCACGGTGAGGTCGCCCGAGGTCTCCGGGGCGGGACGCCAGTCCAGGCCGTCCTCGGTCAGCACCGGGGCCCTCCGGTACGCGGCGAGGCCCTCCCCGGCGACGGTCCGCACGTCCTCGTGCAGAAGGCCCGCGTCGAGCAGCTCGCCGATGAGGAAGGCGGTGCCGCCCGCCGCGTGGAAGTGGTTCACATCGGCGGTGCCGCTCGGGTAGAGGCGGGTCAGCAGCGGCGTCACGGTGGACAGCTCGTCGAAGTCGTCCCAGGTCAGCTCGATGCCCGCGGCGGCGGCCATGGCCACCAGGTGCAGCGTGTGGTTCGTGGACCCGCCGGTGGCCAGCAGCGCGACCACCCCGTTCACGAACGCCCGCTCGTCCAGCACCTCCCCGATCGGGGCGGCGTGCCGCAGCACCCGCCGTCCCGCCTCCTCGGTGAGCGCGCGGCGCAGCCCGGTGCCCGGCGGGACGAAGCTCGCGCCGGGCAGGTGCAGGCCCATGACCTCCATGAGCAGCTGGTTGGAGTTGGCCGTCCCGTAGAAGGTGCAGGTGCCGGGGGCGTGGTACGAGGCGGCCTCGGCCTCCAGCAGCTCGTCGCGTCCGATCTCGCCCGCGGCGAACCGCTTGCGCACCCGCGCCTTCTCGGCGTTGGGCAGCCCGGACGGCATCGGACCGGCCGGGACGAGGATCACCGGGAGGTGCCCGAACGACAGCGCGCCCATCACCAGGCCCGGCACGATCTTGTCGCAGACCCCCAGCAGCAGCGCCCCGTCGAACAGCTCGTGGGACAGCGCGACCGCGGTGGCCATGGCGACGACGTCCCGGCTGAACAGGGACAGCTCCATGCCGGCCCGTCCCTGCGTGATGCCGTCGCACATGGCGGGGACGCCCCCGGCGAACTGGGCCGTGCCGCCCGCGTCCCGGATCGCGGCCTTGAGCAGCTCCGGGTAGTCGCGGAGCGGCTGGTGCGCCGACAGCAGGTCGTTGTAGGACGACACGATCGCGATGTTCTTCACCGCCGTCCCCTTGAGCCGGAGCTTGTCGGCCGGGCTACAGGCGGCGAAGCCGTGCGCGAGGTTGGCGCAGCCGAGCGCGCTGCGGGCGGGAGCGGCGGACATCCGCAGCGGAGCGAGGGATGTCCGCCCGGCTTGTGCCGGGGGCTCTGGGGGGTCGTCCCCCCAGAATGACGCGGACGCGGCCTCGGCGATGCGTCGCAGGTACGCGGCGCGGCGGTCGGCGCCGCGTTCGGCGATGCGCTCGGTGACCCGCGCGACGACGGGATGGAGTGGGGGTGTCAACGGGACGCTCCTGCTCTCGGCGGGGTGACTTCCTGATCGACTCCGGCGAAACTAGCGCTCTTAGGGCAAGAATCACAACCGACTTATGCACGCAAACTAACAAAAGAGGGCCCACTTGTGGCAGGCAGGCGTCGATGCGACACTGTCCCGATGACCCGGCGGCCCTCGACCAGCGGCGACGTGCTGCGCCTCATCCGCGAGGGCGGCGTGTCCACCCGGGCCGAGCTGGGCCGCCGCACCGGCCTGTCCAGGCCGGCCGTGGCCCTGCGGGTCAACGAGCTGATCGCGCACGGGCTGGTCACCGAGCGCGCCGACGGCCCCTCCACCGGCGGCCGTCCCCCGTCCCGGCTGGCGTTCGACGCCTCGGGCGGCGCCGTCCTGATCGCCAACCTCGGCCAATCGCGCGGCCAGGTCGCCGTCACCGACCTGTCCGGGACGATCCTCGCCACCACCGCGATCACGCCGGGTCCCGACCCCGGCGCCACGCTGCGGCGGCTGCTCCCCGAGTGGTCCGCGCTGCTCGACGCGTGCGGTTCGCCGCCGGTGCGGGGCGCGGGCGTCGCCGTCCCCGACACCGTCGAGCCCGGCACCGGCGTCTGGGACGGCACCCCGATCGGCCCGCCCATCGCCGAGCGCTTCGGCGCCGCCGTCCCGTGCTTCCTGGACAACGACGTCAACGCCGCCGCGCTCGGCGAGTACCGGTCGCGGTTCCGGCGGGACGTGGACGACCTGCTGTTCGTGAAGCTGTCCACCGGCATCGGCGCCGGGATCATCCTGGGCGGCCGGGTGCAGCGCGGCGCGCTGGGCGCCGCGGGCGAGATCGGGCACATCCCGGCGGGCGACGACGACGGGACCGTCCGCTGCCGCTGCGGCAACCTCGGCTGCGTGGAGGCCGTCGCGGGCGGCGCCGCGCTCCTCGCCCGCTCCCCCGCCGCCGACCTGGCCGAGCTCGCGGCGCTCGCCCGCGCGGGCGACCCCGCCACCGTGACCCTGGTACGGGACGCGGGCCGCCGGATCGGCGAGGTCGTCGCGGGCGCCGTCAACCTGCTCAACCCGGCCGTGGTGGTGCTCGGCGGCGACCTCACCGGCGCCGAGGAGCCGCTGATGGCGGGCGTCCGCGAGGCCGTCTACCAGCGCGCCACCGCCGCGGCGACCCGGCGGCTGCGCATCGAGCCCAGCCTGCTCGGCGACGAGGCGGGCCTGGCGGGGTGCGCCGCGCTCGTCCTGGACCACGTCCTGGCCCCCGAGGCCGTCGACACCCTCCTCGCCTCCGGAAGCCTCCGCGGCTCCTGACCACGAATTCTTTGCGCCCGCTGTCGATACGGGCGGGGGCCGTTCGTGTAGAGGGTGGAAGAAGGAGGAACCATGACGCACTACATGCTGAGCATCTACCAGCCCGCCGGGCCCCCGCCCTCCGACGAGGTGCTGGAGCCGATCATGCGGGATCTGGAGGCGCTCAACGCCGAGATGCGGGAGGCCGGCGCGTGGGTGTTCGCCGGGGGCCTGCACGACCCGAGCACCGCCACCGTCATCCGCACCAAGGACGGCGAGCCGCTGCTGACCGACGGCCCGTTCACCGAGGGCAAGGAGGTCCTCGGCGGGTTCACCATCGTCTCGGCCCCCGACCTGGACGCCGCCCTCGAATGGGGCCGCAGGCTGTCCCGCGCGACCACGCTGCCGGTGGAGGTGCGGCCCATGCACGACGGGGACCCCCGCTGACCGAGATCGAACGCGTCTACCGCGAGGAGTACGGGCGCGCGGTGGCCGTCCTGGCCCGCCACTTCGGCAACCTCGACATCGCCGAAGAGGCGGTCCAGGACGCCTTCGCGGTGGCCGCGGCGCGGTGGCCGTCCGACGGGATCCCGCCCAGCCCCGCGGGCTGGATCATCACCACCGCGCGCAACCGGGCGATCGACCGGCTCCGCCGCGAGGCGTCCCGCGCGGACCGGCACGCGCGGGCCGCCCTCCTGCACGCCGCCGGCGACCCCATCGAGAAGGGCCCGGTGCGCGACGACCGGCTACGGCTGATCTTCACCTGCTGCCATCCGGCGCTGGCCCCCGAGACCCAGGTCGCGCTGACGCTGCGGCTGCTGGGCGGGCTGTCCACCGCCGAGATCGCGCGGGCCTTCCTGGTGCCGGAGCCGACCATGGCGCAGCGCCTGGTCCGCGCCAAGAACAAGATCCGGGACGCCCGGATCCCGTACCGGGTGCCGCGCGAGGCCGACCTGCCCGACCGGCTCCGCACGGTGTTGGCCGTGCTGTACCTGATCTTCAACGCGGGGTACACCGACCACCGTCCCGCGCTGTGCGCCGAGGCGATTCGGCTGACCCGCCTGCTGGCCGGGCTGATGCCCGACGAGCCCGAGGTCATCGGCCTGCTGGCGCTGATGCTGCTCCAGGACTCGCGCCGGGACGCCCGCACCGCGCCCGACGGCGGCCTGGTGCTGCTGGCCGACCAGGACCGCCGGCTGTGGGACCGGGACCAGATCGCCGAGGGCCGCGCGCTCGTCCGCCGCTGCCTGCGCCGCGGCCGTCCCGGCCCGTACCAGATCCAGGCCGCGATCAACGCGGTGCACACCGACCCGCCGCCGACCGACTGGGGCCGGATCCTCCGGCTGTACGACCAGCTCCTGGCCGTCACGCCCACCCCGATCGTGGCCCTCAACCGCGCCGTGGCCGTCGCCGAGGTCGACGGGCCCGAGGCCGCGCTCGCCCTCGTGGACGGTCTGGACCTGGACCGCTACCACCTCTTCCACGCCGTCCGCGCCGACCTGCTGCGCCGCCTCGGCCGTCCCTCCGAGGCCGCGCGGGCGTACGAGGCGGCCCTGGCCCGCGCCGGCAACGAGGCCGAACGCGACTTCCTGCGCCGGCGGCTCGGGGATAGGACATGATCTGTGGTCATGGGGCCTGACGCGAGCGCTTACCTCCTCCCGATGACCACCACGGCCGAAGAGAGCGAACGGCACACCACCGTCGCGCTGCTTCCCGTGGGCAGCCACGAGCAGCACGGCCCGTACCTTCCGCTGGCCACCGACACCGTGGTGGCGTGCACGGTGGCACGGGAGATCGCCGCCGCGCACCCGGTGCGGCTGCTGCCGCCGGTGACGATCTCCTGCTCGCACGAGCACGCCGCCTGGCCCGGCACGGTCAGCATCTCGGCGCGCACCCTGTACGCGGTCGTCCACGATGTCGCCGAGTCGCTGCGGCGGTCCGGGGTGCCCAAGCTGGTGCTGGTGAACGGGCACGGCGGCAACTACGTCCTGGGCAACCTGGTCCAGGAGGCGGGCGGCGACATGGCGCTGTTCCCCACCGTGGAGGACTGGGAGGCCGCCAGGATCGCCGCCGGGATCCGCGACGACGGCGACACCGACATGCACGCGGGCGAGCTGGAGACCTCCCTTCTGCTGCACGCCCACCCCGAGCTGGTGAAACCGGGGTACGAGGCCGGTGACCACGTCTCCGGCGACCGCAGGCACATGCTCACACGCGGCCTGGAGGGCTACACCGAGTCCGGCATCGTGGGGCGTCCGTCACTGGCCTCGTCCCGCAAGGGCCGGGACCTTCTCGCGGCGCTCGTCGAATCGTTCGGCGACCACCTGCGGGCGCTGCGGGACTAGCCGCGGCGCCACCGGGCGCGCCTTCCGGGCACCGGCGGCGCGCCGGCGCGTGCCGACGCGCACGAGCAGCACGGCGGCGCCCGGGAGGCTCGCGACGAACGTCAGCACCCCGTACACGACCGCGACCGCGAGGCCCTGCTCGGAGCCCAGCCCGGCGGCGCCGAACGCGATCGTGGTGGCGGCCTCGCGGGGACCCCAGCCGCCCACGTTCATCGGCAGGCCCATCACCAGCAGCGCGAACACCACCAGCGGGACGAGCTGGAGCAGCGGGGCGGTCGCCCCGGCGACGCGCGCCGCGACCAGGAACAGCGCGATGTACCCGGCGAGCGCCGCCGCCGACAGCAGCACCACGCCGGGCCAGGTGTCGCGGGCCAGCAGGACGCGGCGCGCGTCGGCGGTGGCCCGGGCGGCGGCGCGTCCCCAGCGGCAGCGCGCGAGCGCGACGACCGCGACCACGACGCACGGCACCAGCACGAGCGCGGTGACGATGCCGGGAGCCAGCGCCGTGAACAGCGCCGGCCGCGTGACCAGCACGACCAGCCCGGCGGCGATGATGACGATCTGGCCCGCCGCGCGTTCCAGGACGACGGCGCGCACGCCCCGTCCCACGTCACCGGAGTCGCGGCCATGGCTCACCGCGCGGTGCACGTCGCCCAAGACGCCCGCCGGAAGCACCGCGTTCAGGAAGAGCGCCTGGTAGTAGTCCGCGACCGCGCCGGGCAGGCGCAGCCTCAGCCGCAACCGGTGCGCCACCAGGCACCACCGCCACGCGCTGAACACCGTGGTCAGCAGACCGATCCCGAGCGCGGCCAGCAGCGAGGGCAGCGTGACCATGCGCATCGCGTTCACGAACGCGTCGGTGCTGTGCCACCACACCAGCGCGCCGAGGATGGCGGCGCCGGTCAGGTTCCGGACCCAGTTCATCGCGTCCCCCTCGCCTTCGGGCGCGGCCCTGGAGGTCGGCAGGACGGCACGGCGAGCAGGTCGCGATGGTGGACGACCACGCTCAGCCTCCCCGCCGCGCAGTCGTCCAGCCGCCGGCGCAGGTACTCCTCGCCGGGCAGGTCCGGCCGCTCCTCGCAGGCCGCGGCGACCCAGCCGCGCAGCCACTCGGCCGCCAGCGCGGCGTCGCCGGGGCCCAGCCGCCACGGGCTCGGGCTGGTCCGCACGGCGGCGCCGCGCCGCTCGAACGCCTCGGTCGCGGCGGTGACCGCGTCGGGGCCGAGCAGGGAACGGCCGCCGGTCTCCCGGCGCTGGTGGGCGTTGAAGGCGGCGGCGAACTCGGCGTCGGCCGGGTCGTACGGGTCGAGCTCGACCCGGCCGGCCACCGACAGCGTCAGCAGCGCCGGACAGCCCGCGCCGGTGATCGCCTCCGCGAGCGCGTCCACCTCGTCGAAGGTGAGCAGGTCCAGCAGCGCGGACGCGGCGACCAGCCCGGCGCCCGCCAGGTCGGCCGCGCCGAGCCGGGTGATGTCGCCGGCGCGCGTCTCGGTCGTGACACCGGGGATCGCGTCGCGCGCCCGCTCCAGCAGATCCGGGTCCCGGTCGTGCAGGATCCAGTGCTGCGGGACGTCCAGCCGCCCCGCCAGCCACCGTCCCAGCGACCCGGTGCCGCAGCCGAGGTCCCACACGACCAGCCGTCCGGGGGACGCGGGCAAGTGCGCGCGCAGCGGTCCCAGCAGGTCCGTGGCGCGGGCGGCGGCGTCGGCGCTCTCGCGCAGCTCCAGCCAGCCGGGGGCGAACCGCTCCGCGCCCGGCGCACCCGTCATTCCTGCGGCGTTCATGGCGCCACCCTGTCCAGCCCGTTCAGGACACCGGTCAGCGCACGTGTGGTGTCGTCCCAGCTCGGAAGCGTGTCGCGGCGTTCGGCCGCGAGCTTGCGCAAGCGGCGGCGCAGGTCGGGCTCGCCGAGCCAGCGGCGCAGCGCGCCGGCGAGCGCGTCCGGGTCCTCCGGCGGGACCAGCAGACCGGGCGGCTCGCCGCCGGCGGTCCGGCCGAGCGCTTCGGGGACGCCGCCGACCTCGGTGGCCAGCACGGGAAGCCCGCGGGCCAGCGCCTCGGTCACGACCATGCCGTAGGTCTCGGCGCGGGACGCCAGCACCAGCAGGTCGGCGGCGGCGTACGCGGCGTCCAGGCGCTCGCCCGTGCGTGGACCGGCGAGGTGGATCCGGTCGTCCAGGCCGTGCCGCTCGATGAGCGCGCGGAGCCGCGCGACCTGGTCGAGATCGCGGCGCAGCGGCCCGACGCAGGTCAGCTCCCAGCCGTGGCCGCCGACCCGCGCCAGCGCCTCGACCAGCAGGTCATGACCCTTGCGCGGGGTCAGCGAGGCCACGCACAGCAGCCGCGTGCCGTCCTCGGTGCCCGGCGCGAGCGGCGCCGGGTCGGTGCCGGGCGGCGCGACGTGGACGCGCGCAGCGTCGAGCCCATGGTGCTCGATCAGGCGGCCGGCGGTGCGCCGCCCGGTCGTCACGACGGCGTGGGACGCGCGCAGCGTCTCGCGTTCGCGCACGTCGAGGTCGTCGGGTGGTGGCGCGCCGGGCGGCTGCGTCTCGTCCGCCAGCGGCAGATGCACCAGGATCACCAGCCGCAGCCGGCCGGCCTCAGGGACCACCACCTCCGGCACGCCGCAGGCGACCAGCCCGTCCATCAGCACGGTGGCGCCGTCGGGCACGCCGGCGAGGGCGGCCGCCAGGTCTCCGCGCGCCGTCCCGTCCGGACGCGGCCACGATCCGGAGACGGGCAGCTCGTGAACGGGACGGGTCCGGGCGAGCCCTTCGCAGACGCGCCTGTCGTAGACGTTGCCGCCGCTGGCCACGCTCAGCCGGTCGACGTCGCCGGGCATGACGACATGCACGGCCTCCGCCGCGGATCCCTCGCTCATAGCGTCAGCTCGTAGCTCGCCCACGCGACGTGCGACTCGTGCAGCGTCACGGTGATGCCGGTCAGGCCGTGTGCCGACTCGCCCAGCGCACCGGCGCGAACCTTCTCGGCGAGCCGGTCGGCGATCGTCTTGGCCAGGAACTCGGTCGTGGTGTTGCGGCCGGAGAAGTCGGGCACCTCGTCCAGATTGCTGTAGCGCATCGGGTCCAGCACCGCCCCGAGTTCCCGGGTCGCCAGGCCGATGTCGACCACGATCCCGTCCGGGTCGAGGTCGGGCCTGCGGAACGTCGCGTCCACCAGGAAGGTCGCGCCGTGCAGGCGCTGCGCGGGCCCGAAGACCTCGCCGCGCAGGCTGTGCGCGACCATGAGGTGATCACGGACGGTGACGCTGAACAAGGGCGGCCTCCTCGACCGGGTCGTAGACGATGCGGTGGCACAGAGCGGGGAGCGCCCCGGACGCCAGCGGCGGCATCAGCCGGGGCAGTTCGGTGAAGCCCGCCTCACCGGTGATCAGGGCATCGAACACGGGCGCGGCCAGCAGCCGCAGCGCCAGCGCCAGCCGGTCGGCGTGGGTACGGCGGGACCTGCGGGACGGGGACACCGCGCCCACCTGGCTGCCGCGCACGGTCAGGCGCCGGGAGTGGAAGTGCTCCCCCAGCGGCACGGCGACGCGGCGGTCGCCGTACCAGCTCAGCTCCAGCACCTCGCCCTCGGGGCCGAGCAGTTCCAGCGACCGCGCCAGGCCCGCCTCGCTGGCGCTGGCGTGCACGACCAGGTCGCAGTCGCCCTCGGCGTCGTCCGGAACGGCGAACCCGACGCCGAGCGCCTCGGCCACGGACGCGCGGGACGTGTCGACGTCCACCAGTTGCACGCGGGCGCCGGGCAGGCCCGCCAGGACGGCGGCGACCGAGCATCCGACCATCCCGGCGCCGACGACCGCGATCCGGTCACCGACCAGCGGCGCCGCGTCCCACAGCGCGTTCACCGCGGTCTCGACCGTCCCGGCCAGGATCGCGCGGCCCGGCGGCACGTCCTCCGGGACGGGCGTCACGGCGCTCGCCGGGACCACGTACCGGGTCTGGTGCGGGTACAGGCAGAACACCGTCCGCCCGGCCAGCTCCGGCGGGCCCTCCTCCACGGTCCCCACGTTCAGGTAGCCGTACTTGACCGGGCCGGGGAAGTCGCCCTCCTGGAAGGGCGCGCGCATCAGGTCGCGCTGGCTGACGGGCACCCGGCCCTCGAAGACCAGCGACTCGGTGCCCCGGCTGATCCCCGAGTACAGGGTGCGGACCACGACGTCGCCCGGGCCGGGGTCGGGAAGGGCGACCCGTTCGATCTCGCCCTTGCCCGGGGACCTGACCCAGAACGACAGCGCGCTGCGTTCCATCCTCACCGTCCCGGTTCCAGCACGGCGGCGAGCCGCCGCCGGTACGCGCGCCCGCTCGCGGCACGCCTGGTCGCGGCGCGCTTGCTCGTGGCGGGCCTGCGGGCGTTGCGCCACAGCCAGGCGATGTCACGGCCGAACGACCACGTCAGCGCCGCCAGCGCACCGCCGACGGCGGCGATGGCGAGCGGACGGGGGACGGTGCCGGAGGTGGCCACGACGAGGACGATCCCCTGCGCCGCGGCGACGACCTTGCGGGCGCGGCTCGGCGGCAGCTCGCCGCGCAGCCAGGGCAGCGCCCAGGACGCCGCGACGAACGCGTACCGCATGAGGCCGATCGCCAGCACCCACGGCCCGAGGCTCCAGGACAGGTAGACGCTGAGCACCAGGATCAGGTACGCGTCGGCCTCCATGTCGAAGCGCGCGCCGAACGCCGAGGACGTCCCGGTGCGCCGCGCGACCTGGCCGTCCACCGCGTCCAGGACCAGCGCGCAGGCGGCGACGGAGGTGAGCGCGGCGACCTCCGTGCCGCGCACGAGGCCGTCCACGACGAGGACGGTGACGGCGCCGGCCAGGATCGCGCGCGCCAGCGTCACGAAGTCGGCCGGTCCCAGGGAGGGGGTGCCCGCGCGCCTCTTGCCGTACCGGATGATCGCCCACAGCGCCGTGCCGTAGGCGGTGCCGGTCGCCCAGGCCGCCGAGCTCAACAGTGCGGTCACCGGTGTCAGCCTCCCGCCCCGCCGAGCTGCGGACTGGGCGCGTCGAGCTGCGGCAGGTCGTGACCCAGCCGGTCGCGCTTGGCCGTGAGGTAGCCGATGTTGTCGTCGCTGGCCGCCGCCAGCAGCGGGACCCGCTCGGCGACCGTGACCCCGCGCGACTCCAGGGCGTCGACCTTGTCGGGGTTGTTGGTCATCAGCCGGACCGAGCGCACGTCCAGGTACCGCAGCACCCGCACCGCGGGCCCGTAGTCGCGGACGTCCACCGGCAGGCCCAGCGCCGTGGCGGAGTCGACGGTGTCCAGGCCCTGCTCGTCCTGGAGGATGTGGGTCCGGACCTTGGCCACCAGGCCGATGCCCCGGCCCTCGTGGCCGCGCAGGTAGACCAGGACGCCCGTGCCCTCGCGGACGATCGCGTCCAGCGCCGCGCCGAGCTGGTCCCCGCACTCGCAGCGCGTCGCGCCGAAGATGTCCCCGGTCATGCACTCCGAGTGCACCCTGACCAGGACGGAGTCACGGGCCCTCGGCGTGCCCCTGACCAGGGCCATGTGCTCGTTGCCGTCCAGCGGGTCCCGGAACGCGACGGCCCGGAAGGTGCCCCTCCGGGTCGCCAGATCCGCTTCCGCGATGTCCTCGTAGCCAATGGCTTGCTCGCGCATCTTCCCCCTCGTCGCCTCGCTCTCTTCCCCCCTGTACGTAACGGTCTGCCCGTTCGGTTCCGCCGAACCGCTCTTAATCGCGACCGCTTCGTCGCGCCCCGTCATGGGCCGTGTGCGGTCGAGGGAGGAGGGGTTGCCCGGGTATGGCCGTCCTTTGCGACGCCGTGAACGGCCGTGCGCTCAAGTCGGCGGGACGGCACCCGCCCAAGGGGAGCCGTTGACGCGACGGCAGTCCTATGTCACGACCGCGGTCGGCGGGCACGACGGTGGTGGCACGATGCGGCCATCCACCGTGACGGGAGGCCGGGCCTCGGCCGGGGCATCGCGGACGGGCGAGGAGTAAGAGGGGCGCGCCGGGAACCGCGCGCCCCTCTCTTCCCCGAGGGAGGCGGCCCTGCCTTGCCGAGGGAGGTACGGCTCGGTGACCAGGACCTTCAAGCCCCAAGACCCGCGGGCGCCGGGCAGCGGACGACCGCGGGCGGCGGCGGCGTCCGCCGCTGACATCGAGCTTGGGAGCGCTCCCATACCACAGCCTCACCCGCCGGCGATCCCGTTGTCAACCGCCGCCCGCCGACGCGAGGGCGCGCGGAAGCCCCGTCGCGTAACGGTTGTGTTTCGACCCATTGACACCGGGATGTCGGAGGGGCTTCGCTTCGTGGGAGCGCTCCCATGGTCGGTGCCACAGGCCGGTCCGGCACCCGTACCACCCATCCCATGTATCCCGGCACGACCTGAGAGGGGTCGGAATGAGGGTCACCAAGCGAGGCGGTCGCGGAAGCGCCGTCAGGGCCGCGGTCGCGGCGGTCCTGGCCGGGGTCCTGGTCGCCGCGTCCGCCTGCGGCGACGGGGACGACAGCGAAAGCGGTCCCATCACCCTGACCGTCGACGTCTTCGGCGAGTTCGGCTATGAACAGCTCTACAAGCAGTACGAGCAGTCCCACCCCAACATCAAGATCCGACAGCGCAAGGCGTCCACCCTGGACGACTACAGGCCACGTCTCCAGCAGTGGATGGCCACCAACAGCGGCGCCGGCGACGTGGTCGCCCTGGAGGAGGGCATCCTGCCCACCTACATGCAGCAGCGCAGCAAGTTCGTGAACCTCTTCGACCACGGCGGTCGCGAACTGCAGAACAACTTCCTGCCGTGGAAGTGGCAGATGGGCCTGAGCCCCGACGGCAGCCAGCTCGTCGGGCTCGGCACCGACATCGGCCCGCTCGGCATGTGCTACCGCAAGGACCTGTTCGAGAAGGCCGGCCTGCCCACCGACCGGGACGAGGTGTCCAAGCTGTGGCCGACCTGGGACGCCTTCTACGACACCGGTCAGCGGTTCCAGCGGGAGGTCTCGGGCACCAAGTGGCTGGACGGCCCGACGGCCATCTTCCGCGCCACCGTCCTGCAGAACGCGGGCGCCGGACCCGGCTACAGCTTCTTCGACAAGAGCAACAACCTGGTCTTCAGCACCAACCCCGTGGTCAAGCAGTCCTTCGACACCACGCTGAAGTTCGAGGCGGCGAAGATGACCTCCGACATGTCGATCTTCACCCCGCCGTGGCAGACGGCGCTGAAGCGCGACACCTTCGCCACCCTGCCCTGCCCGTCCTGGATGCTCGGCGGCATCGAGGAGTTCTCCGGTGACTACGGCAAGGGCAAGTGGGACGTGGCGGCGATCCCGGGCGGCGGCGGCTACTGGGGCGGCTCCTGGCTGGCCGTGCCCAAGCAGACCGACCACCCGAAGGAGGCCGCCGAGCTGGCCAAGTTCCTGAGCAGCCCGCAGGGCCAGATCGCCGCCTACAAGGACAAGAACACCTTCCCGTCCTCGCCGCAGGCCGCCAAGGACCCGGCGGTGGCCGGCGCGACCAGCGCCTACTTCAGCAACGCGCCGACCGGCAAGCTCTTCGGCGACCTGGCCGCGCAGGTCAAGCCCGTCTACCTCGGCCCCAAGCACGAGGACGTGCGGCTGGCCGTGGAGAACATCCTGATCGCGGTGGGTCAGGGCAGGGTCAAGGCCGAGGACGCCTGGAACCAGGCGGTGAGCGAGGCCCAGAAGGCCGCCCGCTGACCGGTTCGCGGCGGTGAAACCGCCCGGGGGCCGGTGAGGCTCCCACGGACGCCCCTCCGCCCGGCTCGTGGCGTCACCCCGCCACGAGCCGGCGCGGGCCCCCCTTTCGGAAGGACGCGCATGACCATCGAGACGCGCCTTGCCACCGGCGCGCGGAAGGCACCGCCGGCGCCCGGCGACCCGCCGCGCGGCAGATCGTGGCGGTCCAGGCTGGCCCGCCTCGACCTCAAGGCATCTCCGTACCTGTTCATCTCGCCGTTCTACATCGTGTTCCTGGTCTTCGGGCTGTTCCCGCTGCTGTACACGCTGTGGGTGTCCCTGCACGACTGGGGGCTGGCCTCCGGGACGCGCGAGTGGATCGGCCTGGAGAACTACGACTACCTGCTGACCGACGGCGACTTCTGGCACGCGCTCGTCAACACGGTCGGGATCTTCTTCATCGCCACGGTGCCGCAGCTGCTGCTCGCCCTGTTCATCGCCAGCGCGCTGGCGCGGCGGATGCGGGCCGGCACGCTGTTCCGGATCGGGATGGTGGCGCCGCTGGTGACCTCCACCGCGGCGGTGGCGATCGTGTTCAGCCAGATGTTCGACACCAACTTCGGGTTCATCAACTGGGCGCTCGGCCTGGTGGGCGTGGACGGCATCGACTGGCACGCCAGCCGCGGCTGGTCCTGGCTGGCCATCTCGGTGATGGTGGACTGGCGCTGGACCGGCTACAACGCGCTCATCTACCTGGCGGCGATGCAGGCCATCCCGCGGGACCTGTACGAGGCCGCCGCCATCGACGGCGCGTCCAGGCTCCGGCAGTTCTGGCAGATCACGGTGCCCATGCTGCAGCCGACGATCATCTTCACGGTGATCATCTCGACCATCGGGGGCCTGCAGCTGTTCACCGAGCCCGTGCTGTTCGGCGGCGGCACCGCCAACAAGATGGACGGCGGCTCGCTGCACCAGTTCCAGACGATCACGATGTACATGTACGACAACGCCTTCAACGACGACCGCTACGGGTACGGCGCGACGGTCGCCTGGGCGCTGTTCGTCCTGATCATCCTGTTCTCGCTGCTCAACTTCATGTTCGTCAGGCGTGCGGGAGGGACCAGATGACCGCCTTGACCACGCCGTCCGCGACCTCGCCCGGCCGCCGCGGCGGTGGCGGCGCGCACCGGCGCAACGGGCACGGGCGGTTCCGGGCCATGTGGGACGCCACCCCGCTGACCTATCTGGCGCTGATCGTCGCGCTGGTGCTGTCGATCTTCCCGATCTACTGGATGATCGTCGTCGCCACCCGCTCCAACGACGTGGTGTCGGACGTGCCCCCGCCGGTGCTGCCGGGGGGCCAGTTCTTCGACAACGCCGGACGGCTGTTCGACAACCCGGACGCCTACTTCGCCCAGGGCCTGCTGAACTCGGCGATCGCCTCGGGAGCGGTGACGATCTCGACGGTGTTCTTCGCCTCGCTGGCCGGCTTCGCGTTCGCCAAGCTGCGCTTCCGCGGCAAGAACGCGCTGCTGCTGACGATCATCGCGACCATGATGATCCCGGTGCAGATGGGCATCATCCCGCTGTACATGATCATGGTGAAGATCGGCTGGCAGGGCGGCCTGCAAGCGGTGATCGTCCCGTTCCTGGTCACCGGGTTCGGCGTGTTCATGATGCGCCAGTACACGCAGCAGGCGGTGCCGGACGAGCTGATCGAGGCGGCCCGCGTCGACGGCTGCACCACCTTCGGCATCTACTGGCGGGTCGTGCTGCCCGCGCTGCGACCCGCGGCCGGCGTCCTGGGGCTGCTGACGTTCATGCAGACCTGGAACGAGTTCATGTGGCCGCTGGCGGTGCTCAGCCCCGAGAACCCCACCGTCCAGGTGTCGATCAACAACCTGTCCAACGCCTATTTCAGCGACTACACCCTCATGTTCGCCGGGACGACCTTCGCGGTGCTCCCGCTGCTGGTGGTGTTCATCATTTTCGGCCGCCAGATCATCGGCGGCATCATGGAAGGTGCGATCAAGGCGTGAGCTCTCCCACACAAGGTGACAGGCGGCACGGCCACACGCAGGCCGGCCAGGGCGCCTCCCCCGCCGCCCCGCTCGCGTTCCCCGCCGACTTCCGCTGGGGGGCGGCCACCGCCGCCTACCAGGTCGAGGGCGCGACGAACGAGGACGGGCGCGGCCCGTCCATCTGGGACACCTTCTGCCGTACGCCCGGGAAGGTGCTGGGCGGTGACACCGGCGACGTGGCCGTCGACCACTACCACCGCTTCCGCGAGGACGTGGCGCTGATGGCCGAGCTGGGGCTGAACGCCTACCGGTTCTCGGTGTCGTGGCCGCGGGTGCAGCCGTCCGGCTCCGGCCCGCTCAACCAGGCCGGGGTGGACTTCTACCGGCGGCTGGTGGACGCGCTGCTGGAGGCGGGCATCGAGCCGTGGCCGACCCTCTACCACTGGGACCTGCCGCAGGCGCTGGAGGACGCGGGCGGCTGGCCCGAACGCGACACCGCGTACCGGTTCGCCGACTACGCCGCCCTCATCCACCGTGAGCTGGGCGACCGGGTGGCGCACTGGATGACCATCAACGAGCCGTGGTGCGCGGCGTTCCTCGGCTACGCCTCGGGCGAGCACGCCCCGGGCCGCAGGGAACCCGCCGCCTCGCTGCGCGCGGCGCACCATCTGATGCTCGGGCACGGGGAGGCCGTCCGCGCGATGCGGGCGCGGCATCCCGAGCACCGGCTGGGCGCGGCGGTGAACCTGTACGCGATCTCGCCCGCCAGCCAGGCGGAGGCCGACCTGGACGCGGCCCGCCGGGTGGACGGCATGCAGAACCGGCTGTTCCTGGACCCGCTGCTGCGCGGCCGCTACCCGGAGGACGTGCTGGCGGACCTGGACCACCTGGGGTTCGCCTCGACCATCCTGGACGGCGACACCGAGGTCATCAACCAGCCCATCGACCAGCTCGGCGTGAACTACTACTCGCGGTTCACCGTGACGGGCGACCCGAACGTGACCGCCCAGGCGGTGTCGTCGCCGTACTCCACCGTCTCCCCCTGGGTGGGCAGCGAGCACGTCGGGTTCGTGGACGGCGGCCGTCCCGTGACGGGAATGGGCTGGGAGATCGACGAGACCGGGTTGCACGAGGTGCTGACCCGGCTGCACCGCGAGTACCCCCCGGTCGACCTCTACATCACCGAGAACGGCGCGGGGTACGACGAGGTCCCCAACGGTGACACCCCGATCCAGGACGAGGAGAGGATCCAATACCTGGACGCGCACCTGCGCGCCTCGCACCAGGCCATAACCGGCGGCGTTCCCTTGCGCGGTTACTTCACGTGGTCTCTGCTGGATAATTTCGAGTGGTCTTGGGGCTACTCCAAGCGCTTCGGGCTCGTCCACGTGGACTACACGACGCAGCGCAGGGTGCCCAAGGACAGCGCGCGCTGGTACGCGGGCGTGATCCGAGCCGGCGGGCTGCCGGAACGGGAGTGATCGGCAACGGCGGGGAAGAAGGGGCCGACGCAAGGCGATGAACGGTCGACGGAGGTGAGGCGCGGTTCCGCGCGCCCCACGCTGGAGGAAGTGGCGGCCCGGGCGGGGGTCGGCCGGGGCACGGTCTCGCGCGTCATCAACGGCTCGCCGCGGGTGAGCGCGGAGGCGCGCGAGTCGGTGCTGCGGGCCATCGACGAGCTGGGCTATGTGCCCAACCGGGCCGCGAGGACGCTGGTGACCCGGCGCACCGACACGGTGGCGCTGGTGGTGTCGGAGTCCGAGCAGCGGCTGTTCGCCGAGCCGTTCTTCGCGGGGATCATCCGTGGGATCAGCCCGGAGCTGCACGACACCGGTTTGCAGTTGCTGCTGGCCCTGGCCCGCTCGCCCGCCGAGTACGAGCGGCTGGAGAACTACCTGACCGGCCAGCACGTCGACGGGGTGCTGATGACCTCACTGCACGGCGACGACCCGCTGCCGGCCAAGCTGGAGGCGGGCGGCGTGCCGACCGTCGTGGGCGGCCGCCCGCCGGGCGTCCATCCGGTCTCGTACGTGGACGTGGACAACCGCGACGGCGCCCGGCAGGCGGTCGAGCACCTGGTGCGCGGCGGGCGCACGCGCATCGCCCATATCTCGGGTCCGCAGGACATGGGCGTGGGCATCGACCGGTTGCAGGGCTACCGTGACGCCCTGGCCGCGGCGGGGCTTCCGGAGATGGTGGTCTACGGGGACTTCAGCGAGGCCAGCGGCGTCACGGCCGCGGCCGAGCTGCTGGACCGGTATCCCGAGGTCGACGCGGTGTTCGCCGCCGACGACCCGATGGCGCTGGGCGCCATGCGGGTGCTGAAGAAGCACGGGCGCCAGGTGCCGGAGGACGTGGCGGTGGTCGGCTTCGAGGACTCCTCCAGCGCGCCGCTCGCCGACCCGCCGCTGACCACCGTCCACCAGTCGGTGGAGGAGATGGGCCGGCAGATGGCCCGTCTCCTGATCGCCCGGATCCAGGGCGAGGAGCCCGCCGACCCGGTGGTGATCCTGCAGCCGCACCTGGTGGTGAGGGAGAGCGCCTGACGGACGCCCCTGTTATCGTCTATCTGACGATTTATGATCCCCCCGGGAGCCGTCCATGACGCCGCACGACCTGCTCGGCCCGCTGCTCCAGCCCGCGTTCCATCTGGGAACGGTCCCGACCACCTGGGCCGAGCTGCTCGGCTTCGCCACCGGCGCGGTCAACGTCTGGCTGGTCGTGCGGCAGAACATCCTCAACTGGCCGATCGGGATCGCCAACGTGATCCTGCTCGGCCTGGTGTTCCTGGACGGCGGCCTGTACGCCGACGCCGGGCTTCAGGTCGTGTACGTCGGGCTCCAGTCCTACGGCTGGTGGATGTGGCTCTACGGCGGCGAGGGACGCGACAACCTGCCCGTCACCCGCACGTCCCGCACCACCTGGGCGGTGCTGGTCACCGCCGGCGCCGCCGCCACCGCGCTGCTCACCGTGATGCTGATGGCCTGGACCGACTCCACCGTCCCGTTCTGGGACGCGCTCACCACCGCGCTGTCGCTGATGGCCGTCTACGGCCAGTCCCGCAAGCTGCTGGAGTCGTGGTGGATCTGGATCGCCGCGGACCTGGTCTACATCCCGCTCTACTTCTACAAGGACCTCAAGCTCACCAGCGCGCTGTACATCATCTTCCTGACGCTGTGCGTGCTGGGCCTGAACGCCTGGCGCGACGACTTCCGCTCCCGTTCCGCGGCCGTGGCGCCCTCCCCGGCATGACGTACGCGCACGGGATGGTGGCGGGCAAGTTCTACCCTCCGCACGCCGGGCACCACCATCTGATCGGCACGGCCGCGAAGGCATGCGACCGGGTCACCGTGGTCGTCGCCGGGTCCACCGTGGAGAGCATCCCGCTGGCGTTGCGCGCCGCGTGGCTCCGCGAGGTCCACCCTCAGCCGCACGTGGACATCGCCCCGGTGGTGGACGACCACGAGATCGACTACGGCTCGGAAGACGCCTGGACGGCCCACGTCGCCGCGTTCCGGTCGGGTCTGTCCTCGCCCGTGGACGCGGTGTTCTCGTCCGAGGCGTACGGGCCCGAGCTGGCCCGGCGCCTGTCGGCCGAGCACGTCGCCGTCGATCCGCCGCGCGAGCGCTTCCCCGTCAGCGGCACCGCCGTACGGGACGACCCCATCGCGCACTGGCACCACCTGGCCCCGCCCGTACGCGGGTACCTGGCGCGCCGTGTGGTGGTCGTCGGCGCGGAGTCGACCGGCACCACCACTCTCGCCCGCGCCCTGGCCGCCCACTTCGCGTCGCGCGGTGGGGTCTGGGCGTCCACGCGCTACGTCCCCGAGTATGGGCGCATCTATACAGAGGAGAAGCTCGCCGCCGCCCGCCGCGCCGCGGGCTCCGGCGGCCGGGAACTGTGGCTGGACGACATCGTCTGGACGCCCCACGACTTCACCCTGGTCGCCGAGCGCCACCTCGCGCTGGAGGAGGCGGCGGCCCGTGCGGGCTCCCCCGTCCTGATCTGCGACACCGACGCGTTCGCCACGGCCCTGTGGTACGAGCGCTACCTGGGCGAGACGGCCCCCGAGACGCTCCACCAGCACAACGACCGCCACCACCTGTGGATCGTCACCGACCCGTCGGACGTCCCGTTCGTGCAGGACGGCTGGCGCGACGGCGAGTCGATCCGCCACCACATGTCGGCGCGCTTCCGCGAGGAGCTGGACCGCCGCAACCTGCCGCACGTCGTCGTCACGGGCCGGCACGAGGAGCGTCTCGCCACCGCGGTCACGGCGGTCGAGGCGCTGCTGGACAAGGGCTGGTCGTTCTCTCCACCGCTCACCCCGAGGTCCCTCACCCCGAAGCGGACGGATCAGGGCGACAGTTCGTAGGTCTCCAGGTGGCCGCACATGCCCAGGGCCTGCCCCGGCGACACCCGGCGGACGGAGGCGCCGGTGAGGTACTTCCAGTCGCCCGCGCGCAGGTGCGCCAGATGGTCGCCGGTGCGGACGGCCGAGCTCAGGGCCCCGGAGCGCCAGCGCCGCTCCCATTCGTCGACCAGGTCGCGCTTGAGGCGGACGGCCGCGCGGTAGAAGTCGTCCAGCGCGGCGCCGTCGCCGTCCCGGGCGCGCCGCCGCAGCGTGCGGAAGCCCTCGACGGCCAGGTCGCGGCGGCGGCGCGCGGACGGCTCATCGGTGACCGTCGCCGCCGGGTGGTAGACGGCCGGGTCCATGTCGGGGAAGGTGAAGACCGCGTCGCCCGCCTCGGGAAGGCCGCTGTTCTGCATGATGACGACGATGCGCAGGTCCCCGTCGTTGACCAGCCGGTGGATCGTCCCGGGCGTGAACCAGACGACCGCGCCCTGCGACAACGGGGTCTCCTCGTACGCCTGGCGGGTGAGCGTCTGGACCCGTCCCGTGCCGCCCACGACCACGTAAGCCTCTGCGCAAGCCAGGTGGACGTGGGGCGACCCTCCGCACAGCCCATCGGCCGTGGGCCAGTCGTAGACGCGCAGGCCGGAGACCCCGACCCCACCAGGGAACGTCATCATCCGATGGTAGAACGTTCAGCCTTTCGTGGCCCCTGCCGTGAGACCCCCGATCAGATGTCGTTCGGCGACGGCGTAGAACGCGAGCGCGGGCGCCATGGCCAGCGTGACGTAGGCGAGGATGCGGGCGGTGTCGGTGGAGTGCTCGCCCTTGAACTGCTGGACGCCGACGGGGATCGTCCACCAGTCAGGCTCGTTGAACACCAGCAGCGGCAGGAAGAAGTTGTTCCAGCTCGTCACGATCGCCAGCACCGAGACGGTGGCCAGGGCGGGCCGCGCCATCGGCAGCAGGATCCGCCAGAAGAAGCCGAACGGCCCGCAGCCGTCGATCCGCGCGGCCTCCTCCATCTCGCCGGGGATGGCGCGGAAGAACCCGCGCAGCACGATGATCGTCACCGGCAGCCCGAACGCCGCCTGCGGCAGGATCACCCCCAGCGGGTTGTCCAGCAGCCCGAACGTGCGCAGCAGCACGTACAGCGGCAGGATCGCCACCGCGAACGGGAACATCAGCCCGATCGCGAACAGCGTGAACAGCAGCTCGCGTCCCCGGAAGGCCAGCCGCGCGAACACGAACGCCGCCGCGGCCGAGGCCGCGACGGTGAGCAGCGCGGTCGCGATCGCGATGACCGTGCTGTTGGCGAGCTGCCGCCAGAAGTCGCCGGAGGCCAGCAGGTCGGTGTAGTTGCGGGTGACCCACTCTTGGGGCGGCCCGAACGGGTTGCTGGACAGCTCGGGCGTGGTCTTGAACCCCGACAGCACCCCGTACAGGACGGGACCCACGATCAGCAGGCCGATCACCCAGATGAGCGCGTGCATGGACAGCCGGCGCGCCACGGCGGCGGGCCGTGGCCTCTTCCGCGGCCTGACCGGCTGCCCGCTCGGTGCCCGCTTCCCCGGCGCCAGCGCCGTCATCACAGTCCTCCCCTTGCCGTCACCGCTCCCTCGATGTCCCGCCGCATCACATAGCGCTGGTAGAAGAGGGCGAACACGAAGCTGAGCAGGAACATCACCACGCTGATCGCGTTGGCGTAGCCCATCTGGTAGCGCCGGAAGCCGTACTCGAACATCGTGATGGCCATCGTCTCCGAGGCGTGCACGGGACCGCCGCCGCTGATCACCCACACCAGGTCGAACAGCTGGATCGACCAGATGATGGACAGGAACACCGTGATCCGCAGCGTGGGTCCCAGCAGCGGCAGCGTGACATGCCGGAAGCGCTGCCAGGGCCCGGCGCCGTCGATCGAGGCCGCCTCCAGCACCTCGGCCGGGACGTTCTGCAGCGCGGCCAGGTAGAGGATCATGTGGAAGCCGAAGTACTTCCAGGTCAGCACCAGGAACAGGGTGGGCAGCACGGTGGAGGACTCGGAGAACCAGCCGATGCCGTGGTCGCCGAGCCCGAGGGCCTCCAGCGTCTGGTCCGCCAGCCCGCCGCCCGGGTCGAAGATCATGGTGAACAGCACACCGGTGATCACTTCGGACAGCACGTACGGCGCGAAGAACACCAGCCGGTAGACCGCGCGGCCCCGCATCCGCTGGTTCAGCATCACCGCCATGGCCAGCGCGAACGGGAGCTGGAGCACCAGCGCCAGCACGACCAGCACCAAGCCGCGCCACAGGTCGCCGAGGAACACCTCGTCCTGGAACAGCCGGCGGAAGTTCTCCAGCCCGACGAAGTTCTCCGGCGGGCCGAAGCCGTTCCACCGGAACAGGCTGGTGTAGAGCGCCACCCCGATCGGCACCAGCACCAGCATCGCGAACAGCAGCATCGCCGGGAACAGGAACACCGTCACGACGAGCGGGCCGCCGAACCGGCGGCGGCGCCCGCGCCTCCACCCGTCCCCGCGCCCGCGTGCCCGGCCCTCGGGGCCCTTGGGGCCGGGCACGCCGCCGGGCGGGGTCTCCGCGCCGGAGCGCTCAGCGGCGGCGCCCGCCCCCGCCGCCGCGGTGCCGTCCTTCCTGGTGGGCAGGACCATGGGTCACTGGCTCTTGGCGGTCTTGGTGATGGCCTCGGTGACCGCCTCCGGCGCCGACTTGCCCGCGATGAGCGCGGCGACGCTGTCGTTGACCTGCTGCCCGACGGCCGGCGGGAACGCCTGGTCGAGGAACAGCTGGAAGCCGGTGGCCCGGTCGAGGGTCTGCACCACGGTCCTGAGGTTGGCGTCGGCGACCGCGTTCTCGGCGCCCTTGACGACGGGCTGGAAGCCCTTGGACGCCACCAGCCTGCGGTTGATCTCGACCGAGCTGAACCACTTGAGGAAGTCGAGCGCGGCGTTGGGCGCGCCCTCGCGCAGCGCCCAGCCGTTGCCGCCCCCGAACGCCTCGGTGGCCGCGCCCTGGCCGCCCTCCACGGTCGGGAAGGTGAAGAAGCCGAGGTCGTTCCCGATGCCCTTGCCCGCGTCGGACTGGACGCTGGGCGCCCACTGACCCATCAGCTCCATCGCGGCCTTGGCGTTGCCCATGGTCGCGGCCTGCCCGGTGGGCGAGGAATAGTCGGCGCCGAGGAAGCCTTGCTGGAACGGCTGGAGGTCGACCAGTTCCTTCAGCCGCTCGCCGGCCTGGACGAACGCGGGTCCGCTGAAGTCGTTGCCGGCCTGCGCCTGCTTGAGCGCGTTGAGGCCGCCGATGCGCATCGCCAGGTAGGCCCAGTAGTAGTGGCCGGGCCACTTCTCCTTGCCGGCCAGGGCGATCGGGGTGATGTCGGCGGCCTTGAGCTTGCGGACGGCGTCGAGGAACTGGGTCCAGGTGGTGGGCGTCCCCTCGATCCCCGCCTGCCGGAACAGCGCCTTGTTGTACCAGAAGCCGACCAGGCCGTAGTCGTAGGGGACTCCGTAGGTCTTGCCGTCGAACTGGTACGCCTCCAACGCCAGCGGCTTGATGGTGCCCGACCAGGACGCGATGTCCTTGGTGAGGTCCTTGACCAGGCCGGCGTCGATCTGCTGCTTGAGCACGCCGCCGCCCCAGGTGTGGAACACGTCGGGCAGCTTGCCGGACGCGATGAGCGCGGTCATCTTCGCCTTGTAGGCGTCGTTCTCCAGCGCCGTGTGCTTGATCGTCACGTTCGGGTTCGCCTGCATGTACTCCCGCGCGAGCCGCGGGAACAGCGACTTGCTCGGCTCGGTGGTGGCGATCGTCCACCACTCGAAGGTGGTCTTGCCCGACGAGGAGTCCGAGTCGTCGCCGCAGGCACCCAGCAGCGGTACGGACAGGCCGGCGAGCCCGGCGACGGCGAGGAAGGTGCGACGGGAGAGGGCTTCGGTGCCCATCGGGCCTCCTGGGGGGTGGATGGGGACGCCATCGAAACATTTCGGAAAATCTCGATG
Organism: Actinomadura sp. SCN-SB; assembly: GCF_043906805.1. Lineage (NCBI taxonomy): Bacteria > Bacillati > Actinomycetota > Actinomycetes > Streptosporangiales > Thermomonosporaceae > Actinomadura > Actinomadura sp. SCN-SB. The sequence continues at coordinate 74,648 of NZ_JBIMPP010000031.1, forward strand.
ACCTCGCTTGGTGCCGGATCCTAGGAAGCGCCCCTGTAGGGGTCAATAGCCGAGAGCCGTTTTCTGCGATCCGTGGCCCAATCGATGTTTTTCCCCGGTCCCGGGGTGGGATGGATTTTCGGAAAGCTTGCGATAATGTTCGCAGTCGATGCCGAGACCGGTCACGCCCGCCACGTGACCACGGGAAGGAAGGCCGCCCATGACCGCCGCTACTCCCCACGGCGCCCCAGGCACCGCCGCCGACCGTCCGGAGGCCATGGATTCGCGGGCCCCGGACGGCCACGCCGAGCCCTGGCGCGACCCGCGGCTGCCGGTGGCCGAGCGGGTGGCCGACCTGTTGCGGCGCATGACCGTCGAGGAGAAGGCCGCCCAGCTCGGCGGCTACTGGGCGAGGCCGGCCGAGCCCGGCGCCCCGGTGGCGCCGATGGAGGACGACTCCGGCGAGCCCGCCCCGGAGCTGGACGAGGTCGCGAAGGCGGGTCTGGGCCAGCTCAGCAGGGTTTACGGCACCGCGCCCGTCACGCCCGCCGAGGGCCTGGCGCGGCTGCGCGAGTTGCAGGGCACGGTGACCCGCGCGAACCGGTTCGGGCTGCCGGCGATGGTGCACGAGGAGTGCCTGACCGGGTTCATGACCTGGGGCGCCACCGTCTTTCCCACCCCGCTGGCCTGGGGCGCCTCGTTCGATCCCGAGCTGGTCGAGGAGATGGCCTCGGCCATCGGTGAGGGGATGCGCGCCGCCGGGGTGCACCAGGGGCTGGCGCCCGTCCTGGACGTCATCCGCGACTACCGGTGGGGTCGCTGCGAGGAGTGCATCGGGGAGGACCCCTACCTCGTCGGTCTCGTCGGGAGCGCCTACGTGCGGGGCTTGGAACGGTCCGGGGTGATCACCACGCTGAAGCACTTCGCCGGGTACGCCAGCGCGCGTGGCGGCCGCAACCTGGCGCCCGCCACGATCGGGCCGCGCGAGCTGGCCGACGTGGTGGTGGAGCCGTTCGTGATGGCGCTGCGCGAGGGCGGCGCGAGGGCGGTGATGCCCGCCTACCAGGACATCGACGGCGTTCCCGCCTCCGCCGACCGGTGGCTGCTGACCGGGCTGCTGCGCGAGGAGCTGGGCTTCACCGGGCTGGTGGTGTCCGACTACTACGCGATCTCGTTCCTGGAGTCCCGGCACCACGTCGCCGGCTCGCGCGCCGAGGCCGCCGCCGAGGCGCTGCGGGCGGGCCTGGACGTGGAGCTGCCCACCGTCCGCTGCTACGGCGAGCCGCTGGCCGAGGCCGTCCGCTCCGGGCTGGTCGGCGAGGACGAGCTGGACCGCGCCGCCGCCCGCGTCCTGACCGTCAAGGCCGAGCTCGGCCTGCTGGACGGCACCGGGGAGCCCGCCCCGGGGACGGAACCCGACCTGGACTCGGCGCGCGGCCGCGGCCTGGCCCGGCGGCTGGCCGAACGGTCGATCGTCCTGCTCGCCAACAACGGCACGCTGCCGCTGCGCCCCGGCGCCCGGGTCGCGCTGACCGGACCGGTCGCGGACGACCCCTTGGCGATGCTGGGCTGCTACACCTTCCCTCTGCACGTCGGGTCCCAGCACCCGGACGTGCCGATGGGGGTGCGGATCCCGTCGCTCGCCGAGGCCCTGACCGAAGAGCTCGCCGGCGACCTGCGGGTGACGGCCGGATCCGACCTCTTCGTCACCGACGACGCCGACATCGAGGCCGCCGTCGAGGCCGCCCGCGGCGCCGAGGTGTGCGTGCTGGCCCTCGGCGACCGCGCGGGGCTGTTCGGCCGGGGCACCTCCGGCGAAGGCTGCGACACCGACACCCTCGACCTGCCGGGCCGCCAGGTCGAGCTGGCGCGGGCCGTCCTGGACACCGGCACCCCGACGGTGCTGGTGCTGCTGACCGGGCGCCCGTACGCGCTCGGCGGCCTGGCCGACCGCGCCGCCGCCGTGGTGCAGGCGTACTTCGCGGGCCAGGAGGGCGCGCCCGCGATCGCCGCGGTGCTGTCCGGGCGGGCCGAGCCCGGCGGGAGGCTGCCGACCGGCGTCCCGCGCAGCCCGGCCATCGCGACCGGCACGCACCTGCGCACCCCCCTGGAGGCCGCGCACGAGTGGACGCCGATCGACCCGACCCCGATGTTCCCGTTCGGGCACGGCCTGACCTGGACGACGTTCGGCTACGACGATCTGTCGGTCACCCCGTCCGCCGGGACGGACGGGCAGGTCACCGTCACCGCCACCGTCGCCAACACCGGGGCCGTCGCGGGCACGGAGGTCGTCCAGCTCTACCTGTCCGACCCGGTGGCCTCCGTCGTCCGTCCCGCACGCTGGCTGGCCGGCTGGGCCCGCGTGCCGCTCGCCCCCGGCGAGTCGGCCCGCGTGACGTTCACCGTGCACGCCGACCGCACGTCGTTCACCGGCCCGTCGCTGCGGCGCATCGTCGAACCCGGCGAGATCGGGGTGGCGGTCGGGCGCTCCAGCGCCGACCTCCCCCTGCGAGGCTCCTTCACCCTGGAGGGACCGGTCCGCGTCCTGGGCCGGGACCGCGTGCTGACCGTCCCCGCCGAGGTCACCCGGCTCTGACGGACGCCGCGGTCGCCCCCTTCTCAGGGATCACGCACGAGCGTACGCCGCCGGGAGAACGCCGCCGAGGGCCCCACCGGAGATCATGGCTAGACTCCCGGCGTGCGGCTGATGGTCATGATTGTCGCGTTGGCGTTGTTCGGGTTGTCCGGGACGGCGCACGCCTCCCCCGCGGCACCCTCGCCGCCGGGGCGGGCCGACCTGCTGGCGGAACGGCTCGCGAAGGATCCGATCCAGGTCACCGATCACGCGCTCCGCGACCTGCGCCCCGGCACGGCGCCGCGCATCCGCGCGCTGGTCGCGCGGCTCGGCGTCCCCGTGTACGTGGTCGTCGGCCCGCCGCGGCTGCCCGAGGGGACCCGAAGCCGCGACCTGATCCCGCTGCTGCGCGACCGGCTGGGCAAGGACGGCGTCTACCTGGTGACCGACCCCGACGCGGGCGGCACGGCACGGCAGTTCGGCGGGTCGCTGCCCGTCGACCGCGCCTGGACGGTCGCGGCGCTCGAACTGCCCTACGAGGCCGACATCGCCGACCACGTCCAGCGCTGGGTGGAGATCCTCACCGCGCCGAACGTGGCGCGGCGGATCGACCAACGCCGGCCGAGGCCCGAGGACACCACGCCCAGCCGCGGCGAGGTGCGCGACCGGAAGGAGATGACGGCCTTCGGTGTCGGCACCGCGCTCGGCTGCGTTCCCCTGCTCACGTTCCTGATCGTGGCGCGGCTGCGGAAGGCGGCCCGGCGATGAGAAGGCTGCTCGGACTGGCCGCCGCGCTGTTCCTGCTCATCCCCGCGACGGCAGCGCGTGCCGCACCAGGCGTGCCGTACGAGGAGACACGGTTCGCGCGAGTCGCCTCGGAGATCGCCAAGGACCCCCTGTACGTCGACATGGACCTCGCCGACCTCATCGGCACCGAGGCGCGCACGAGCGTCCGGGCCGCGATGACCAGGACGTCCAGAAGCCTCGGCGTCCCGGTGTATTTCGTGGCCATCCCCAACGGCAGCGAGGCCGAGTCCTACGGGAGGACAGGCGCCTTCCTCGCCGGCCTGCACGCGCATCTGCGGCGGGACGGGCTGTTCCTCATGGTCGACGCCAGAGGTGAGCTCGGCGCCGCCGCGTACGGGGTGCCACGGCGGTTCTCCGGCAGGCTCCTGCCCTTCGGCCTGCGGTACGCGGACGACTACGACCGGCCCTTCGCGGAGCTGCCGCCCAGGGTGAGCCGCGCGCTGGAGGGCATCGCCGCCGCTCCGCCAGGCCCGCCCGCCACGGAGGAGAGCGAGACGGGGGTCCCCGCCTTCGGCCAGGAGCATCCGCCGCTGGAGGCCGAGATCTGGGGCCCCTTCTTCGTCGGGCTGCTGGCGGGCGCGACCATCGCGGGCCTTCTGTACGGGCTGTTCCTCCTCGCCCTCCTGCCCTGGCGGACGAGGCGGCGGAGGGGTCGGCCCGCCCCGTCGCGGACGGCGCCCTCCCGTCCCTCGCCGCGCTGGCTGCGCAGGCACGCGGCCAAGGAGCTCGGCGCCCTGGGCGCGGAGCTCGACCCCGACCGGCCCGGCATGATCCGCGCCTACGACGCCGCCCGGCTCCTGCACGACGACGTGGCGGACCGTCCCGTCAGGGGCGACGACGGCGCCTTCCTCGACCTGGTCGCCGTGATCGTCCTGGCCCGGCAGGGACGGGCGGCGCGCACCCGGGCCAAGCCCGCCCCGACCTGCTTCGTCAACCCGCTGCACGGCGAGGCGGGCAGGTCCAGGCGCAAGATCGACGGCCGGGGCCGCAACCCGGTGTGCGACGGCTGCGCGAACGGGCCGTACGAGAACCGGATCCTGCGCCTGCCCGACCGCCGCCCGCACTACACCGTGCCGGGACGCTGGCAGCGCGGCGCCCTCGGGTCCCGCCGCCCCGACCTGGCCGCCGACGTACTGGAGTCGCTCGGTGTCGACAGCTGAGAGCGCCATGGCGCCGTCCCCCGGAGAGAAGATCGCCGCCGCGCTGCGCCGGTCGCCCATCCACCTCGACCCGTCGCTGGCGAGCGCGGTGCCGCCGGCCGCGCGCTCCCGGCTGCTGGCCCGGATGCGCCGCTCGCCCATCCCGATCTTCATCGTGATCGTCCCGCTGGTGAGGGGCGGCACGTGGAACGACGCCGAGCAGCTCAGCACGGTCGTGCACGACAGGCTCCGCGAGGACGGCGCCTACCTCACCCTCGGCGACTACGACGGCCAGCTCGCCGCGCGGCAGTTCGGCGGCACCGAGGAGCAGCGGAGGAACACCGAGTACGCCGCCCGCGTCCCGTTCTTCCTGGACGAGCTGCGGTACGCGACGCTCGCCGACCGGCTGCTGCGCGCCGTGGACCTGATCGCCGCCGGTCGCGGCGAGGCCGAGTACAGGGCCGCCACCGCCCACCTCGGCAGGCCCTCGCGGACGCCGGGCCGGAGCGCGCCCGCCGCCCGTCCCGGCGACGGGGAGGGCGGGCCGCCCGTCCTGCCCCTGACCGGGGCGGCGGGCGTCGCCCTGGCCGCGGTCGCCGGGCTCGTCGTCTGGCGGCACCGCCGGGGCGCCCGTGTCAGGCGCGCCGCGGACCCGATGCTGCTGCCGCGCGCCGTCCTGGCCGCCGCCGAGCGCGCCAACGAGGACGAGCTGCGTGAGCAGGCCCAGCGCGAGGTCATCGCGTTCGGCGAGCTGCTGGACGGGACCGACGTGGACACCACACGTCCCGAGGCGGCCGCCGCGATGACCCGCGCGCTGGACGCCTACCAGGCCGCGGGCAAGGTCGTGGACGCCGCGCGCGACCTGCCCGACCTCGCGGGGGTGCTCGTCCTGGTGGACCGGGGCCGTGACGCCCTCGCCTCGGCCCGTTCCCTCGCCGAGGGCGGACGGGAGATCCCGCCGAGCCCGCTCTGCTTCTTCAATCCCCTGCACGGCGACGCCACGGTGACCGTCGACTGGCGTCCCATCGGCCAGCGCGACCGGCTCCGCGTCCAGGCGTGCCGGGCGTGTTCCAAGGCGGTGCGCTCGCATCGCGTGCCCGAAGTCCTGACCGCCCGCGCGGGCAAGCGTCCCGTCCCGTACTTCGAGGTGCCGGACGACGTGTGGGCCGAGACGGGCTACGGCCAGCTCCGCGACGACCTGACCCACCGAGTGCTCCGCGGCGACCTGCACCGCCGCTGAGCTCCCGGTACGCCTCCTGGAGGCGGCGCCTCGCCCGCGCACGGCGCGCGCTTTTGGTCATATCCTGCTTCCTGCACGGAAAGGGGGGGCGGACCGGATGGGTTTGGACTTCGAGAGCCGGGCGTCCGACTCGCCGTTCGTCGAGCGGGTGTGGCTCAGCCGCAGCTCCGAGGTCGACACGATGATGTCGGTCGCGGCCTCCTGCTGGGACCTGGTCGTCTGCGAGCGGCGCGGGCAGGTCAGCGTGGTCGTGCACGGGCCGGAGTCGCGGGCCAGGATGGCGCCGGTCCCCGAGGAGGCCACGTTCTTCGGGATCACGTTCTCGCTCGGGACGACGATGCCGCATCTCCCGGCCGGGCGGCTTCTCGATGACGAGGTCGAGCTTCCCAACGCGACGCGCAGGTCGTTCTGGCTGAAGGGGTCCGCCTGGCACCTTCCCGGCTACGACAACGCCGAGGAGTTCGTGCGGCGGCTGGTGCGCGAGGACGTCCTGGTCCGTGACCCGGTCGTGGACGCGGTGCTGCGCGGGGAGCCGCCGAAACTGTCCGCCCGCACCGTCCAGCGGCGTTTCCTGGCGGCGACCGGGCTCACCCAGGGAACCGCCCGGCAGATCGACCGCGCCCGGCAGGCGGCGGTCCTGCTCCGGGAGGGCACGCCGTCGCTGGAGGTCGTGCACCGGCTCGGGTACTTCGACCAGCCGCATCTGGCCCGCTCGCTGGCCCGCTTCGTCGGGCGGACGGCCACACGGCTGGGCGCCGGGGACACCGCCGAACCGCTGTCGCTTCTCTACGAGACCTGATCTTCGCTCATGGGCCGGGCCCCGTACGCGAGGTGGGTGGACTACCGGCCGGACTACAGCGGCGGCGAGGACGCCGCGTTCGCCGACCGGATCAACAACGCGACCAAGTACGTCGTGTCGACGACGCTGGACGGCGTCGGCGCGTGGCGGACCAGCACCCTGGTCAAGGGCGACCTCGCCGAGACGGTCGCGCGGACCAAGCGGGGCGAGGGCAAGGACATCGCGGTCGCCGGCAGCCCCGGCCTGGTCACGTCCCTGCTGGAGCCGGGCCTGCCGGCCCGCAGCGGCACCGTCATCGCGACCCACCGTCCGGCGCGCTGATCCGGCGGAAGGACGCCGACTGGCCGCTCCTCCCCCGGGGTACGGTGCCGACGTGCCCGCGCTGACCGTGATGACCTTCAACATCCGCCATGGCTCGGGGACGGACGGCCGTCTCGACCTGGAGCGGATCGTCCGGGTCATCGAGGGGGAACGACCCGCCGTGGTGGGGCTCCAGGAGGTCGACCGGCACTGGTCGCAGCGCAGCGCCTTCGCCGATCAGCCGTCCTGGCTGGCGGGCGAGCTGGGCATGCACGTGGTGTACGGGGTGAACGTCGAGGCCGCGCCGCCGCGGCCGGGTGAGCCGCGCCGCCAGTACGGGACGGCGATCCTGGCGCGCGGCCCGATCGTCGAGTGGGACAACACGCCGCTTCCCCGTTCCGGGCGGGGCGAGCAGCGGGGGCTGCTGCGGGCGCGGATCCTGGTGGACGGTGTGCCGCTGACCGTCTGCACCACCCATCTCCAGTTCGGCGGCCGGGGGGAACGGCTGGCGCAGGCGAGAGAGATCCGGCGGCTGCTAGACGGCGCCGAGGAGCCGTTCGTGCTGATGGGCGACGTCAACGCCACTCCGAGAAGGGCGGCGGCCAGGGCGCTCACCGGGATGCTGTCCGACGCGTGGGCGCAGGCCGGGAGGGGGAGGGGCCACACGTTTCCCAGCGGGAGGCCGAGGCGCCGGATCGACTACGTGCTCACGTCCGCGTCGGTGGTCGTGCGGAAGGCGGCGGTGGTGACCTCCGAGCCCGCCGCCTCGGATCATCTGCCGGTGGTCGCCGAGATCGTGGTGGGGGGCGAGGAGAGCGAGAGAGCTGGTTAGTCCACAGAGGTGAGAAGGAAGCACCCTCATGGCCTCGCCCCGCCGGTGACTCTAACAGTCAGGCGGGGATGAGGTCGCGCAGATTTCCCGGTGTGAACACGGTGGACTTCTCGTGGAGGCCGTCCGGGCGTTCCAGGCCCACGAAGGTGACGGGATGGCCGGGGAGGCGCTTCCCGTCCCAGAACGTCACCGAGGCGGGGCCGGGCGTCAGCAGGTCGGTGAGGTGCCGGACGGTCAGGAACCGGCGCTCGGCGAGGCCGCGCACCAGTTCCGTGGTCGTCAGCCGGTTGCCTTCCACGCGGTTGAACGACGGGCGGCCTTTCAGGTAGAGGTGCAGCCACTTGGCGCGCCACCGGCCGTCGTCCCCGCGCAGGAACGCCAGCGGCAGCGCGACCCGGCCGGGTCCGCGCAGGCCGGACTTCATCCGGACGGTACGGGGCTCGAACGGGCGGCCCTTCTGCTCCGCGTCCCGCAGCATGAACCCGAAGAACGACTCCGCGACCTCCTCGAAGCCCTCGCCGGAGTAGACGTTGACCTGCGGGATGATGGCGCGCGCCCGGATCCGGCCGAGCCGCAGGTCGATGAACTCCGAGGCCCCGTCCGGGGCTTCGGTGACGTCGCCGGAGTGCTCGCCGCCGACGGTCCTCAGGGACGTGTACGACAGCCATACCGGGTTGAGGTAGTCGGCGTCCAGCAGCAGCGCCGACAGGTCGAAGTCGGTGCTGATCCGCCGCTCGCGCCAGTGGACGAAGAAGCGCAGTGTCTCGCCGTCGACCGGTGACACCGAGCCGCGGGGCAGGGTGCCGAGGCCGTCCGCGGTGGCCTTGCCGCTGAGCGGCAGCGCGACGTCCAGGACGGCGGGGTCGACGAGCAGGTGGCCGACGTCGGGGAGGCGGCGCTGGACCTCGGTGTCCAGGAACGCCGCTAGCCCGGCGATGACGCCCTTGGGCAGGGGCGGGCGGGTGTCGGCGGCGGTCCGCCCCCTGCTCAGGCGGTTGGCGAAGACCCGTGTGCGGCCGCGCGAGCCCCCGCGGTTGAGCAGGTGCTCGCGTACCGAGAGCAGGACGCGGCCGGACACCTGGTCGGCCACGGACGCGGCGGCCTCCAGCACGGCGTCCTGGACGGCGGGGGACGGGTCGAGGCGCAGCAGCCGGTCCAGCGAGCGGAACAGCAGGCCGGGCGCGGAACGCAGCAGGGTCGCGGCGCCGACCACGTCATCGGCGGCGAGCCGGGCCTCGACACGCGAGGCGAACGACGGCGCCCGCTTCTCCCCGCGCGCGACGGCGAAGACGTCGGCGGCGTGGGGCCAGCGCTTCCCGTGCTCGTGCGGGTGAAGCCGCTCGCCCAGCCGCTTCCACTCCTCGCGGTGCGCGGCCACGTCCCCGAGCTTGGCCGGGGCGGCGCGCACGACCCCGTCCAGTCCGGCGAGCAGAGCGCGCCGCACCGGGCGGGGGAAGGAGACGAAACGGGACGGCTCGACCAGGGTCACGTCCCCGTCCGACAGGGCGCAGGCGAGGCGGAGCACGTCGGTGACGGTGTCCAGGAGCAGGCCGGCGCCGGTGGTCAGACGCACCTGGTTGATGAGGGCGCGGTTCTCCCGGACGGGGATCCGCTCCGGCTGCGGCCCGTCCGCGCAGCGCTCGGCCAGGACGCGCAGGTCGTCCAGGTCGGCCTCGGCGAGCGGGGTGTCGCTTCCGGCCAGGGCGAGGTAGAGGCCGGTGACCTCCTCGTCCAGTGAACGGCCCAGGTGCAGGACGGTCACGCGGTCACCGGCGCTCTCGATCAGCTCGTCGTGGGCTTCCAGCAGTTCCTCGTAGGTGTGCTGGTAGCGGCCGTAGGCCGGCAGGTCGAGGAGGTTCTGGACGCCGTGCTCCACCCTCGACTCGGCGCGCCACGCGTCGACCGGGTCAGGGAACGCCTGGCGGACGCAGCTCAGCCAGAAACCCAGGGTGTCGGGCACGTTGTTCGGGAAGTCCCGGAAATACGCGTTGTGCCGCACGTGGTCACCGGCGAGGCGCCGCACGACCGGCAGGACGCGCACCGCCAGGTCCACGACCTCCCCCTCGGAAAGCTCGGAGAGGCGGGTCAGCAGGTCGCGCGACAGCTTGAAACCGGCCGACATCAGCACGGCGTCGAACTGGCGCGCCGCGACGCCCGGCGAGCCGATCCGGCGGCCCGGAGTCGAGGCGCCCGGGGTGGCGGACGGGACGGGCACGCGGCGGGTATGCCGGATGACCAGTTCCTCCAGGTTCGCGCTCATCCGGAAATGCTGGCAGTCGGCCGCGTGACGCGCACTCCTTTTTCGTACGGGTCCTGTGATAGGACGGTGACCGTGATCGACGAAACCGGGATACGGCACCTCGAACGGTGCATCGAACTGGCGAAACAGGCCATGGATGCGGGCGAGGAGCCCTTCGGCTCGGTGCTGGTGGGCGGCGACGGAACGGTCCTCGCCGAGGACCACAACCGGATCACCTCCACCGGGGACGCGACGGCGCATCCGGAGTTCGCGCTGGCGCGGTGGGCCGCGGCGAACCTGACCGCGCGGGAGCGGGCGGCGGCCACCGTCTACACCTCGGGTGAGCACTGCCCCATGTGCGCGGCGGCGCACGGCTGGGTCGGGCTCGGCCGGATCGTGTACGCGGCGTCCTCGGCGCAGCTCACGCGGTGGCGCGCGGAATGGGGCGAGCCGCCGTCGCCGGTCGCGCCGATCCCGGCCCGGGACGTGGCCCCCGGCGTGGTCGTCGAGGGCCCCGTCCCGGAATTGGCCGAACGGATGCGCGAGGTGCATCGCGCCTACCACTCCGCCTGACGCCTGCTCCTAGCGGGTGAAGGAGAAGGTGCTGAGCCGGACGTCGCCACCGAACACCAGGTAGACGTCCTGGCGCCCGGACACCCCGGTGACCGCGGCGGTGAGGTCGCGGTAGGTGTAGCGGTCGCCGGTGGGCGGAATGGTGACCGTCCCGGCCAGGCGCCCGGTCGGCGAGCCGAGGCGGACCTGCGCGGTCGTGGCGCCCGCGCTCTCCTTCGCCGCCCGCACCCGCAGGCCGCGGACGCCGCGCGGGCCGAAGTCGGCGCCGGTGAAGGCGACCCATCCGCCCGCGCCCGCGGCGAGCGCGTCACCGGAGGGCTTGCTCTCGTCCACGATCTCGGCGCCCCGGTGGTCGTCGAAGTCGACGGCGCGGGTGGGCCGGGTGAGGTCGCGGGCGGGAACGGTCTCGCCCGGCACGGCGAGGGTGGCGCGCCGCCTGATGTCCGCGGACGACGCGCCGACCATGATGTCGTGGTCGGCCTTCTCCACGGTCCACCGGTTGCGGGTGACGTCCCAGTGCGCGAGGTCGGAGACGCGGAACCCGAGCGTGACCGTGCTGGTGCGGCCGGGCGCGATCCGCACCTTCTCGAAGTCGCGCAGCTTCTTGAGCGGCTGTTTCACGCGTGAGGTCCGCTGGTGGGTGTAGAGCTGCACCACCTCGTCCGCCGCGACCTTCCCGATGTTGGTGACCGGGACGGTCACGGTGACCTGCCCGGCGCGCAGGCGCACGTCGGGACGCCCGTACCGGAACGTGCCGTAGGAGAGGCCGTGCCCGAACGGGTAGAGGGGCGTGCCCTTGAAGTACTGGTAGGTCCGGTCCGACTTGATGATGTCGTAGTCGAGGATGTCGGGCAGGTCGCTCTCCGAGCGGTACCAGGTCTGCGGGAGCCGCCCGGACGGCCCGGCGTCGCCGAACAGCACCGCGGCCAGGGCGTTGCCCGTCTCGGCACCGGCATGGCTCGACCACAGGATCGCCGGGATGTGCTTCTGCTCCCAGGTGAGGGTGGTCGGGTAGCTGTTCTCGACCACGACGACCGTGTTGGGGTTCGCCTTCCGCACGGCCTTGATCAGCGCGGACTGGCCCTCGGCCAGCGCCATCGTGGTGCGGTCGTGGTCCTCGCGCCCGTTGATGAACGGCATGCTGCCGACGACCACGATCGCCGCGTCCGCGCCCTTGGCCGCGGTCACGGCGTCGTCCACGCCGCTGCGTACCACCTCGCGGGTGAAGGTGGTGGCCTCCTCCTTGGTGGCCAGGACGAGGGTGCCGTCCGCGCCGGCCTTGAGGTAGGTCTTGGCGGGCTCGGCCCAGTCGAACGCCTTCTCGTACCCGGCGTACCGGAGCAGGACGCCGTCGCCGTCCGGCTCCAGCGTGAACATCTGCTGGACGAACCATCCGGAGGGCTGCGCCTGGTCGTTGGCGAGGTTGTCGGTCCAGCTCCCGTCGGGCCTGACGAAGCGCCCGACGGTCTTGCCGTTGGCGGCGCTCCGCAGGGTCAGCACGCCCTGGCCCCAGTCGAACACGTCGAACTGGGAGGTCGCCGCGGAGGTGGTGTCGGCGAGCCTGAGGAGGTCGCCGTCGGCGTCGGCGCCGCCGGTGACGTACCTGCCGGTGGCCGGGTCCTTGAGCGCGATGCGGTCGACGGCCTCCGTCCCCGCGACGGACCCGCCGGTGGACGCGAGGCGCTGCCGGATCCCGTCCAAGGGCGTGACCCGGTACGGGAGGGCGCCGGAGTACCAGTCGGTGTAGAGGGTGTCGGACAGGGGGCCGACGACCGCGACCTTCCTGTCGCGCTTCGCGTCCAGCGGGAGCGTCCTGTTCTGGTTCTTGAGCAGGACGAGCTGCTCGGTGGCGGCCTGCCGGGCCAGCCGCCGGTGCTCGGGGCTGTCCACCACCGCCTTGGTGATCTTGGCGTAGGGGCCGCCGTCCGGGTCGAACTCGCCCAGCCGGACGCGGATCGACAGGATGTGGCGCACGGCGGTGTCCACGTCCGACTCGGCCAGCAGGCCCTTGGACAGCGCCTCCTTCACCGCGGCGATGGTGATGCCGGAGTTGGTGTCGTCGGTGGTGAAGCTGTCCACGCCCGCCTTGAGGGTGGCGGCGTCCGCCTCGGCGAGCGTGCCGTAGTACCCCTGCGAGTTCACCAGGTTGTTGGGGCCGTGCGCGTCGGTGACGTTGAACAGCGTCCGGTCCGTCCACGAGCGGACGACGTCGCGGGCGTCGGGGTGGGCGGTGGCGGGACGGCCGTTGATCAGGTTGTAGGCGGTCATGATCCCGGTGGCGGCGTCCGCGGAGATCGGCAGCTTGAACGGGACCTCGTCGTACTCCTTCTTCACCCGCGGGCGCAGGCTGGAGGACGTCGTGTCCCGGCGGATCTCGTTGTTGTTGGCCAGGTAGTGCTTCAGGACGGGCGCGGCCTTGAGGTAGCGCGGGTCGTCGCCCGAGATGCCCTTGCCGTACGCGGTGGCCAGCATGCCGGTGAGGAGCGCGTCCTCGGAGTAGCCCTCCTCGTTGCGTCCCCACCGGGGGTCGCGGAGCAGGTTGACGACGGGAGCCCATAGCTGGAGGCCCCACAGGTCGGAGTTCTCCTTGTTGAAGCCGCGTGCCTCGTCGCCCACGGCGGAACCCACCCGCCTCATCAGCGAGGGGTTCCAGGTGGCGCCCAGCCCGACCGACTGCGGGAACACGGTCGCGGTGGCGGTGCGCACGGCGCCCGGCGGGGTGGAGTTGATGTCGGTGGACCAAGCCAGGCCGTGCAGCGCCTCGGTCCCGGTCTTGAACCGTTTGATGCCCAGCCGCGGGATGGCCGGCTGGTACTGGTGCAGGAGCGACACCTTCTCGTCCAGGGTGAGGCGGCCGAGCAGGTCCTCGACGCGCGCGTCCACCGGCAGGTCCGGGTTCCGGAACGGGAGGGTGTCGCGGGCCGCGGCCGGAGGCGCCGCGACCAGGGTGGCGACGAGTGCCGCCCCGGAGAGAACGGAGATGATCGGTCTGCGTCTGTGCGGCACCACGGCTTCTCCTTTGTTCAGCGTTCGCCGATCCGCCCTAACGGGAGGTCACTGGCGCGGGTGGTCAGACGGGGCGGGAGCAGGGTGGCGGCGGGCACGTCCTCACCGTCGAGCTTGGCCATCAGCAGGTCCACCGCGCGGCGGCCGACCTCGTCGGCGGGGATCGCGACCGACGACAGCGGCGGCTCGGCGTGCTCGGCCAGCTCGTCCGGGCAGATCGCGACCACCGACAGGTCCTCGGGGACGCGGCGCCCGGCGCTCCGGAACGCGCGCACCAGCGGATCCATCACCGGCTCGTTGTGGACGACGACGCCGGTGAGGTCCGGCAGCTCGGCCAGCAGCCGCCGCACGAGGGCGCGGGCCGCGTCGGCGGTGGCCTCGCACGGGTAGACCTTCGCGGACAGGCCGTGCCGCCCAACCGACTCGCGGAAGCCGCTCTCGACCCGCTGCGCGAACCCGGTCTGGCGGTCGTACACCTCGGGCGGCGAGCCGACCAGCGCGACGGTGCGGTGCCCCAGCCCGGCGAGCCGGTCCGCGCACGCCGCCCCGGCCGCGTGGAAGTCCAGGTCGATGCAGGTGAGGTCGGCGGCCTCGGCGGGGAAGCCGATCAGCACGCTGGGGCGGCCCAGCTCGCGCAGCAGCGGCAGCCGCGGATCGTGCAACTGGACGTCCATCACGATCAGCGCGTCCACCAGGGCGCTGTCGGCGACCCGGCGCAGGCCGTCCACGCCCTCCTCCTGGGTGAGCAGCAGCACGTCGTGGTCGTGCCGGCGGGCGGCGGTCACCACCGCCGCCGCGATCTGCATGACCACCGGCACATGGATGCCGCTGCGCAACGGGATCATCAACGCCAGCACGTTGGACCGGCTGCTGGCCAGCGCGCGGGCGCCGGCGTGCGGCCGGTAGCCCAGCTCGGCGATGCTGGCCAGCACCCGTTCCCTGGTGCCCGCCGAGATCGACCGCTTGCCGCTCAGCACGTACGAGACGGTGCTGGGCGACACCCCGGCATGCCGCGCCACATCAGTGATCTTGACCACCGCACGTCCCCCTCTCCGCCGTGATCCCGCCGCGGGCGGCGAGATCGACCACAGGCCGCCGCGCACGCCCCGGACCTGCCAGGACGCGTTCGGCGCACACGAGAACCACGGCGGCGCCGGCGGCGAACGCGCCGGCCAGGGCCGTGGCGCGCACACCGTACACCGGGAGCAGCAGCCCGCCCGCGAGCGCTCCACCGGCGATTCCCACGTTGAACGCGGCCGAGGCCCACGCGGAGGCGACATCGGTGTTGCCGGGCGCCGTCTCCAGCACCCGCGCCTGCATGCCGGTGGCGAGCGGGGGCATCGCCAGGCCCAGCATCATCACCCCCGCGACCGCGCCCACGGGCAGCTCGCCGAGGCCGGACAGCACCAGCAGCGCCGCCGCCATCAGCGCCGCGGCGCCGCCGAGCAGCCGCCGCGCGCCCCGGTCGACGAACGCCGCGGCGAGGCCGATCCCCGCGATGTCACCGGCCCCGTTGGCCAGCAGGACGGGGCTGATCTGACTCTCCCTCAGCCCGGTCACCTCCAGGAGGAACTCGGTGATGTAGGTGTAGGCGGTGAAGCAGGCCCCGACCGTCAGCGCGACCACCACGATGAGCAGCCGGAACCTGCGGGCGTCCGGATTCGTCGCGGCGGCGGCGTGGCCGCGTCCCGGCGGGCCGCCGGGCAGCAGCACGGCGACGGCCACGACCGCGGCCGTCGTGACGGCGCCGAGGGCGGCGAACGAGGCTCGCCACCCCAGCGCCTCGCCCAGCCACGTCCCGGCGGGGACGCCCGCCACGATCGCCAGCGACCCGCCGGCGAAGACGTAGGAGGCGGCGCGCCCGCGCCGTTCCGGTGTCGTCAGCGCGGCCGCGGCGACCACCGCCACCGGCCAGAACAGCGCCTGCGCGAGCGCGGTGACCAGGCGCGCCGCCAGCAGCGGCCCGTACCCGGGGGCCAGCGCCGCAGCCCAGGTCATCAGGGCGAACACCGCCATCACCACGGTCAGCAGCGGGCGGCGCGGCACCCGCACCGTCACCTTGGTGATCGGCACCGAGACCAGCACGACCACGATCCCGTACCCGGTGACCAGCAGGCCGACCTCCGAGGCCGACGTGCCCAGGTCCGCGGAGATGAACGGCAGCAGCCCGATCGGCAGCGCCTCGGCCGTCCCGAAGCAGAACGCCCCGACCGCCAGCGCCGCTGTGCCCCCCGC
>NZ_JBIMPP010000032.1:0-87177 GCF_043906805.1 Actinomadura sp. SCN-SB
GGTCGGCGGGCTGGGCGACCCCGCGCTGGAACGGCGGATCAACCAGGCGTTGCGCGCCCCGCTCGACCGGCTCATCACGATCGGCCGCGCCAGCGCCGCCCGCCTGGCGGCGAACTGCGCCGGCCGCCCGACGACGGTGCGCACCGTCGCCGAGACCGGGCTGCGCGGGCCCCGGCTGGTCTCCGTCCGCTACGAGCTGCTGTCGGACTGGTGCCAGCAGGCGGACGGCTCGCCGGGCGGCGAGGTCGTCACCGTCGACCTGCGGACGGGACGCCGGCTCACGGCGGCCGACGTCTTCCTTCCCAGCACGCTGACCCCCGCCGGGATCGGCACGCTCCAGTCCCGCCTCACCCAGCGCGTCGGCCAGGGCCGGCTGTACGAGGAGTGCGACCGCGGGGACCCGGCGTTCGAGCCCGCCGACTTCCAGCCGCAGAAGGCGACCGGCGAGCAGCTACCGGGCATGCAGGAGAACCCGCCGCTGCTCAGCGCGTTCCCGACGGCGGGCGAGTTCCAGCTCGCGTGGATTCACGGGGGCAGCGACGGCTGCGGGAAGCTGACGTTCGGCGCCTCCTACGCCCAGGTGCGCGACCTGCTGAAGCCGAGCTTCGTCGCCCTCCTGCCCTAGCCCGGCATCGGCCGCCCGGCGGTGCCCATCAGCTCGGCCCAGCGGGCGGTGAAGAGGGCGCCTTCGGGGCGGCATTCCTTGGCGAGCCTGGCGTAGCTCCAGCCTTCGGAGGCGGGGCAGCATTCGTGGGCGGGCCAGGTCCACGGGTGGTCCAGGCCGTTGGCCACGATGCTCTCGCTCAGCCGTACCAGAGGGCCGTAGGCCCGTACCCGGTCGAAGGAGCATTCGGTGTCGTCGTAATACATGTGGTAGACGTCCAGGTTGCGCTGGATGATCTCGCGGCCGTGCTGCAGCAGGCCCGTCCTCGCGCAGAACTCCAGGTGCGCCGCCACCTCGGGTGGGTCCTGCACGGTGCGGTAGGTGCGTTCGTGGACGGCGTGTGCCCGGTCGAGGCGTCCCGTACGCAGGTAGGGCAGGAGGAGGTAGTCCTCTCGCTCCTCGGCGCCGGGACGTGACTCGTCCAGGAGCGGGGCCATCGACTCCATGGCCTCCTCGTCGAGGCCAAGGTGCAGCCACCACCGCGTGCGGCGAAGGATGTTGGAACGGGTCTCGTAGGTGGCGGTGGAGGGCAGTTCGCTGAACGCCGCCCATGCGGCCTTGGCCGCGTCCACGTCCCCGCGGCGCGACTCCAGCTCCACGCGGAACCAGCGCAGGTGGTGAAGGTCCTCCGTGCCGGGACGGCAGTGCGGCTCCAGTATGCGGAGAAGGCTCTGGATCTGGACGGCGTGAACGGTGGGGTAGGTCAGGACGCGGTCCAGCGCGATGGGCACAGCGTCCCACATGCGATCGAGCTGGTCGGCTGTCATGAGGGACGAGTGGGTAGTGTGCGAGGCGAGGCGGGCCAGTTCGGCGAGCGTCGTGAACAGGCGCACGCGACCGCTCTTCCAGGACGCCAGCGCGCTGAGGAAGGCGAGGCGGATCTCCAGTGCCGCTTCGGGCTCGTCCATCGCGACCGCGTTCTGGAGGAGCTGTTGCAGGCGGACGCTGATGTCCCGCTCGCGCTCCAGGGCCAGGGCGTCCCTGAGGCCGGCCCGTAGATCGTCGCGGGTCGCGGTGGAGAGATGCGGCGCCGGCCCGGGTGCCGCGCGGTGACGCGGCTCGGCGGTTCCCGCCGGCAGGGGCAGGTGCTCGACGATCGCCCCGGCGTGCAGGAGCTCGGTGACCTTCTCGCTCTGGAAGGTGGTGCCGTTCAGCTCGTCGAGCGTGAGCGCGAAGTTCACCACCTGCCAGCGCAGGTGGGAGAACAGGGCGGAGTAGGACCACACCGTGAAGGTGTCGCAGTCGGGATCGTCGCAGTCACAGGGCCAGAACCATTCCCGGTCCATGTCCTTCTCCAGGACGCGGCGGCACAGCAGGGCCGCGGCGGCGGCCGTCCACATGCCCTCGACCGAGGTGACCTCCTCCGCGGCATCGGCGAGGTGGCGGTGCAGGACGTCCAGTCCGCGCTCCTCGTTCCCGGTGCGCGCGCAGAACTCCAGGTGGGCCGCGACGTCCTCCAGCTTCTTGCCCGGCCGCGTGTAGGTGCGCTGGTGCGCCGCCACGGCCTCCTCAAGGCGCCCGGCGCACAGGAACGGCATGACCAGGTCGTCGCCGACCTCGCCGTCCTCGCCCTCTTGGGCCGCGCCCACGTGCCCCGCCGTCAGGGGCGCGAGCACCTCGACGGCACGATCGACCCGGCCCAGCCGCCGCCACATGAGCGCCTCATGGCAGACCACGCCGGGCATCACGAAGTGCTTCCCCGCCTCGGCGTGCCAGCGCAGGCCCCGCCAGATCCGCTCGACGGCATCGAGGTCACCCCTGCGGGCCTCGACCGTCATCCGGTAGCGGTCGATGGCGTAACGGGTTCCGACGCGGGTTGGCGGGCAGTGGCGTTCCAGATCGTCCAGCAGCCGGTGGATCCGCTGAGCGGGCTCGGGATAGAGCCAGACGTAGGCGTCGACGACGAGGAACAGCTGACACCACATCCAGTGGACGAGGTCCTCGGGATACAGATGCGGTTCGGCATGCCACATCCGCAGGCACTCGTGCAGGACGGGAAGGGCCTCGGAGAAGAAGGCCAGCGGCCCGCCGTTCAGCGGCTTGCCCCGCAGCGCCCAGGCGAACGTCACCTTGGTCTTGAAGAGGACCTCCGGGTCTCCGAGGGCCTCGGCGTGCGGGACGACCTCCCGCACCGCCTCCAGGTAGACCTCCCCTCCGGGCCCGCCGTTGGCGGCGTCCAGGCGGTCCGCGGTGGCGAGCCTGGCGAGGACCTCGTCACGGCCGAGCAGCATCGGCTACCCCTGGCCGCCCGGGTGGACGGCCTGCTCCACCAGGCCGAGGAACGCGCGGTTCACGCCCGCCATGTCCTCGGGACGCAGCGGACGGTTGCCCGCCAGCATCGCGTAGCCGTAGAGGGCCTCGACCGACAACTCCACGATCCGGGCGTCCACGGTGGAGGTCAGGCGCGCGATGAGCGCGTTGCGGTGGTTGAACACCAGCCGCGGCCGGGCCGGCTCGCGCGGCTCCCGCCCGCCCGAGACCAGCTCGCCCCAGATCCCGTCCGCCTCCTGGAATCCGGCGGAGCCGCGGATCGCGGACCGGGCGCCGGCGCCTTCGAGGAACAGCACCGGCACCGACACCGGCTCGAAGGAACGCACGATCGGCTCGCAGCCCTTGGGCTCCAGGACGGCGGCGGCGATCGCGAGGAAATCGCGGATGGCCGACTCGCTGACGGGGTCGAGGGACTCGAACCGGGTGGCGAGCTCACCCGGGTCGAGCCGCCGCACGAGCAGGCCGGGATCGAGCCGGGGCAGCCGCCGCAGGACCTCCAGGTGGTGGGTGTAGCCGACGTTGACCAGGCCCATGCCCTGGGCGACGGCGATGCCCGCGAGCTGCCGGAACTCCTCGACGCTCGGCGTGTAGTGGAGGGCGCGGTGGCGCCGCCGGAACTCGCGGAGCGTGACCCTGCCCTCGCTGGTCTCGAACGGGAGCCACTCGTCCACGATCCGCAGCATCTCGGTGTCCTGCCGGGCCAGTGCCATCACCCCGAGCCGGTGGACGCGCAGGAACGCCGCCAGCCGTTCCGGGGAGGTCGACGCGAGGCGGACCAGCCACGCGCGCAGCGACTCGCCCAGCGCCTCCCTCGTGCTGGTCAGCAGGTCGTCCTCGTGGAGCCGCTCACGGCTCGCGGTGGGACGCAGCTCCTCGGTGTCGATCACACAGCGGACGAAGAACGCCCAGTCCGGCATGATCTTCTCGACCCGTTCGCCCAGCAGCATCCGCTTCAGGTAGACGCGGTGCGCCGCCCGCTCGCCGGGGCCGGTCTCGTGCGGCAGGACGAACGCGACCCCGCTCAGCCCCGCCTCGGGGACCGCGAGGTCGATCACGTCGAACGGCTCGGCGCCGATGAGGCGCCGGCCGTAGCGCAGCAGGGCGTCCCGGCGCGCCCGCGGGCTCGGATATTCCGCCCGCCACGGCGGCGTGCCCTCGGTGATCCGCTCGTCGCCGACCCGTACCTCGTAGGGCAGCAGCGACCCGTAGTGCCGCGCCAGTTCCGTGACGGTGGACGTGGCGAGCCAGTGCTCGAAGTCCCTGCGCGCCCGCAGGACGACGGTGGTGCCCGGCTCGTCCCGGGGCGCCGTCTCCTCCAGCGTGTAGTGGCCGTCGGAGTGCCCGTGCCACGTCACCGTCGGCGCGTCCCCGCTGCGGGTGATCACCTCGATCTCGTCGGCGACCAGGAAGCACGACAGCAGCCCGATGCCGAACTGCCCGAGGAAGTCGTGCCGCGCCAGCCCGAGCTCGTCCCTCTTGGACGAGTTGCCGATCGTCGCGAGCAGCTCGTGCACCTGCGGCCCGGTCAGCCCGATGCCGGTGTCGTGGATCCGCAGCGTCCCGTCCCCGGTCGCCTCGATCGGCTCGATCCGGATGAGGGCCTCGGCGTCGTCGCCGGACGCGCGCCGGGCGGTGATCGCGTCGACCGCGTTCTGCAGCAGTTCCCGTACGTAGACGCGGGGACTGCTGTACAGGTGTCGGCCGAGCAGATCGACGATTCCCCGCAGATCCACGCTGAAGTTGTGCTGCACCCCAATCACCCTATCCGCGGCAGGTCGAAGGCCAGGAGAAGGTTGGCGATCTGGACGACGAGCACTCCGTCACCCGCGGCCATGGCCGAGATCGGAGCCGAACGGAAGGCCCGCGTCGTGCTCATGGCGCCGCGCTTGAGGTCGATCGCGATGAGCCCGCCGGAGCCTTTCGTGTAGAGGTGGCGTCCCGTCACGACGGCCGTGGTCAGGTCGGGGCCGTCCGCGTAACCGTAGGAGAGGGTCCACGCCTTGCCGCCATCGGCGATCCGCCACCCGGTGATTGTCCCGTCCTCGTCGGGCGCGGGCACGTCCATTTCGGCCAGGACGAGCGAACCCGCGATGGTGAACTGCTGTTCCTCTGAATCGTCGAAGGGGACCTCACGGGTCCAGCGGACCCGGCCGGTGGCGGCCTCATAAACGGTGAGCTGGACCGCATCGGGCGTGCCGGAGTGGCGTTCGACGGCGACGAGGCCGCCGCCCGCGATTCCCAGCAATTGGCGCGTGTAGGCGCTGCCACGGGCGTGGTCGTCCACGTCGTCCGGATGGGGATCGTACAGCCGCCACAGCCGCCTGCCGTCGGCGAGGCGGTAGACGCCCAGTTCGCCGCCAGGGTTGCCGGCGAGGGTCTCGACGGTGCCCGCCGCCACGACGCCCTCGCCGAGGGCCAGGCGGGTGAAGTGGTCGGGTGTGGACATCTCGCGCCGCTCGTACTGCGGCCTCGCCGACCACAGCCGCTCACCGTCGGCCAGGCGGATCCTGGTCACGGTGTCGCCGCCCAGGTCGGCGGTGACGACCGTCCCGTCCCCGGCCGCGACGACGCTGCCGGGATCCACGCGCGTCCCGCCCTCCGCGCACCAACGCAGGCCGCCGGTGCGCAGGTCGAAGCCCGCGGCGAGCTCCTTGACGCCGGCGAACTGGATCCCCGGCCCGGTTCCCCTGGACTCGCCGGACCGGCTCCACAGCAGCCGCCCGTCCCGTGCCCGCAGCGCGCCGACCCGGTGATCGGCCGGGACGGCGGGCGCGCCTTGGCCCTGTTCGACCAGGCGGGTCGGCGCTCCGATCGTGACGACGCCTTCGGTGACGGGGCTCAGCACGCCGGGGGCGACGGTGCGGTGCGAGGCGAACCAGCGCAGGCGTCCCAGCCACGCGTCACCGCGAAAGCGAAGGGCCTCCCGTACGAGGCCGGGCGCGTCGCGGAACCGCGCGTCGTGCCGGTCATCCGGATCCCGTGGCTGCTGGGAGGCGGACGCCGCGACCCCTGAGCCGAGGCCACCGCCGTCGCGATGCCGGGCGAACAACCGGGCCGCGTCATCGCAGTCCGCCGGGGCCGCCAGGCACGCGGTCAGGGTCGCCGCGACGGTGGCGCCCGTCATCACGCCGCCGGCGATCGCTCTCATCCTCATGATCTGGCTTCGACGGGCCGTGCCATGCCCCGGTTCCGGCGGGCGTTCCGGTGAGCGTCGCGGTGAGGTGACGTCCACCTCTTGACTAACGAGTATTCCTACCTGAATTATAGGCAATATGCCGCGGATCGCCCTGACCGTCCGGCGCGTGGTCGACCACATGCGCCTGACCAGCACGCTCTGTTACTGAGCGCGGCCATCGAGCATGCCGCTCCCGACGCGCCGTCACTGAGTACCCGCCACTGAGCACGCCGTCACCGGGCACGCCGGTCCCACGCGGCTGCGTTCCCCTCCCCCGCGCTCGCTTCCCTCCCCCGTTCACTCCTCTGTTCCTCGTCACGTCCTTTGTCTTGTTAGGGGCCATGCCACCATGCGGAGTTCTCGTCCATTCCTGCGCGTCGCAGCGCTCGCCGTGGCCGCATCGCTGCTGAGCCTGACCGCCGCGTGCGGCGGGTCCGCGGCGGGCGGCGCGTCACCCGGCCGCGGCGGCGGTTCCGCGGTGATCAAGCTCAGCGACCCCGGCAACGAGGGACCGCTCGCCTACGCCAAGCGCGAGGGCATCCTGGAGAAGCGGCTCGCGGCGGTCGGCGCCCGGGTCGAATGGGGCGGCTCGTACGCCTCGTTCACCGCGACCATCGAGGCCGTCCGTTCCGGATCGGTCAACGTGCTCGAAGGAGCCATCTCCCCCGCGCTCGGGTACCTGGCCAACAGCCGCGACATCAAGATCTTCGCGTTCACCGACCCGGTCACCGACAAGGCCGCGCCGCACACCGACGGGCTGGTCGTCCCGGCCGGCAGCCCGGTGCGGTCCGTCCGCGACCTGGTGGGCAGGCAGGTGGCCGTCAACAAGGGCGGGCGCGGCGAGTACCTGCTGCTGCTCGCGCTCCAGGAGGCCGGCATCCCCGCCGATCGGGTCAAGCGGGTCTACCTGAACCCCGTCCAGGGCGCCGCCGCGTTCGCCACCGGCAAGGTGGACGCCTGGTGGGCGATCGTCAACGCCTACCCGGAGGTCGTGGCCAAGGGCGCGCGCGTCCTGATCCACGGGCGCGACCTGCCCGACAAGGACCTCAACATGTGGGCCGCCCGTACCGAGCTGCTGGAGCGGCACCCCGAGGCGGTCCGCGCGTTCCTGGACGTGCTGCGCGAGCTGGCCGCCGAGGAGAAGCGGTCGCCGGAGAAGTTCCAGAACGTCTTCCTCAAGAAGGGCCCCACGGCCGTCTCGGGCGCGCGGCTCGCCGACAACCTCGCCAAGGCCCGGTACGGCAACGTCCCCCGCTACGCGACCGCGGACGACGGCGAGTACGTGAGCGAGGTCGGCGCGATCTTCCGCAAGTACGGCGTGCTGCCGGCCGACATCGCCCCCGAGGAAGTGATCGTCGATCTGCGGGCGGCGGGCGCCGCCACCGCCCCGCCCGCGTCCGGGGCCTCGTCATGACCCTGGAGAAGGCGCCGGCGCTCGTCGACGACGAGGCGGCCGGCCTGCGTCCGCCCGCGCACGTCGGCGCGCGGCGAAGGAGTCCGGCCCTGTCGGCGGCCGTCCGGGCGTCGGTCCCGCTGCTCCTGCTCGCCGCCTGGTGGTACGGGGCGGGCACCGGGCGCATTCCGCCGGACGTGCTCGCGGGGCCCGGCGCGGTGCTGGGCGCGTTGGGCGAACTGGTCTCCACCGGCCAGCTCACCGACTACCTCGCCGCCTCGGCGCGGCGTACCGGGCTCGGCGTGCTGGCGGGTTGCGGTGCCGGGCTCGTGCTGGGCGTCGCCGCGGGACTGTCCGCGCTCGGCGAGGAGCTGGTCGACCCGGTCATGCAGATGAAGCGGGCGGTGCCGTTCCTGGCGCTGGTGCCGCTGTTCATCTCCTGGTTCGGCGTCGGCGAGACCTTCAAGATCGTGCTGATCGCGGTCGCGGCGTCCGCGCCCATGTACGCCTACACCTACCTGGGCGTGCGCGGCGTGGACCGCAAGGTGGTGGAGGCGGCGCGCGGGTTCGGGCTGCGCGGGACGCGGCTGGCCGTGGCGGTGATCGTGCCGACCGCGCTGCCGAACGTCCTGATGGCGTTGCGGATCAGCCTGTCGGTGGCGCTGACCGGCCTCATCGCCGCCGAGCAGCTCGGCGCGAAGGAGGGCATCGGCTACCTGGTGACGCTGGCCCAGCAGTACTACCGCAACGACTACATGGTGCTGTGCATCCTGCTCTACGCCCTGCTCGGCCTGGTCATCGACCTGGCGATCCGGGGGCTGGAACGGCTGGCGATGCCCTGGCGGAAACAGGTGACCGCCCGATGAGCACGCCGACCGCCGACCTGGCCGTACGGATCCGGGGGCTGCGCAAGTCGTTCGGCGCCAGGACCGTCCTGGCGGGCATCGACCTGGACATCCGCAGGGGCGAGTTCTTCGCGCTGCTCGGCCCGAGCGGCACCGGCAAGACCACCCTTCTGCGCATCCTGTCCGGCCTGGAACGTCCCGACGCGGGCACCGTGCTGACCGCGCCGCGCCGCACGACCGTCTACCAGGAGCCGAGGCTCGTCCAGGCCCGGCGCGTCCTGGCCAACGTCACGCTCGGCCTTCCACGCTCGTCGCGCGACGCGGCGCGGCGCGCGCTGGAGGAGGTCGGCCTGGCCGGGTACGAGCGTGCCTGGCCCGCGACCCTGTCGGGCGGGGAGGCGCAGCGCGTGGCGCTGGCCCGCGCGCTCGTCCGGGACCCGCAGGTGCTGCTGCTGGACGAGCCGTTCGCCGCGCTCGACGCCCTCACCCGGCTGAAGACCCAGGACCTGGTCGCGGAGCTGTGCGCGCGGCACCGCCCCGCGGTCGTGCTGGTCACCCATGACGTGGACGAGGCCGTGCGGCTCGCCGACCGGGTCGCGGTGCTGCGCGACGGCGCCTTCGCCGTCACCCGCGATATCGGGCTCGATCGCCCGCGCGACCGTGACGCCCCGGCCGCGGCCGAGTACCGCCGCTCGTTCCTGTCCCACCTCGGCGTCGTCCCTTCCGCACTGTGAGGAGTCCCGATGTCCACCATCGACACGATCTGGTTCACCCGCTGCCCGGTGCCGACCGCCAGCGGCCTGGCGCACGGCCTCGGCTGGCTGAGAGAGGAGTTCGCCGCGTCCGGCCTTGACGTCGGGGTCCTCCAGGACGCCGATCCGGGCCTGGCCCGGCACCACTTCGACCACGACCTGCTCGGCCTGTTCCGGGAGGGCGGCAACGTGCCCGCCCTGGCCGCCCGCTCGGAGGGCGCCCCGACCCGCCTCATCGGCCTGACCTGGATCGAGGAGTGGCAGTCGATCCTCGTCCGGCCGGACTCGCGCATCCGTGGCGCCGCCGGCCTGCGCGGAGCCGTGGTGGCGCTGCCCGCCTGGGCCGAGACCAGGGCGAAGAGCTTCCCCCGCGCGATGGCCCTGCACGGGATCAAGGGCGCCCTCGCCCAGGGCGGGCTGACGCTCGACGACGTCACGTTCGCCGAGGTGCCCGCGAGCCTGTCGCCGTCGGTGGGACGGGACGCCCAGGGCCGCCGGCTCGCCTGGCCGGGGCTGGAGGAGCTGGCGCGCGGCGAGGTCGACGCCGTCTACGTCAAGGGCGCCCGCGCCGCCGACCAGGCCCGGGAGCTCGGTCTGCGGGTCGCCGTGGACCTGGACGCGCACCCCGACCGCCGCACCCGCGTCAACAACGGCACGCCGCGGCCCATCACCGTCCACGCGCGGCTCCTGGACGAGCGTCCCGACCTCGTCGTCGCGTTCCTGGCGCAGACGCTGCGCGCCGCCGACTGGGCCGCGGGCAACCTGCGGCGGGTCCGTGAGATCCTGGCGAGCGAGACACGGTCCGAGGCCGAGGGCGTGGCCACCGCCTACCGGGGCGACTTCCACCGCTCGCTGCACCCGGATCTGTCGGACGAGCGCCTGGAGCTCCTGCGCCTGCAAAAGGACTTCCTGCTGGTGCACGGGTTCCTGGCCGCCGACGTCGATCTGGACGCGTGGGTCGCGCCGGAACCGCTCGCACAGGCCCGCGCGCGGCTGTCGGCGGCGAAGGCGGTGGCGTGATGGCGCCGAGGTTCTTCGTCACCCTGCCCACGCGCGGCGAGGGAAGCCGGGGCGGCTGGCGTCCGGGGCCGCGGCCGCCGGCGTTCGTCACCGACCTGCGCCCCGGCGCGTACGGGCCGTTCGACCATCTGGCGCAGATCGGGCGCGCCGCCGAGATCGCCACGCTGCACGGGGTCCTGGCGCCCTTCGATCCCGAGGGCGAGGAATCCCTCGTGGTGGCGGCGGGCCTGCTCAGGCAGAGCCGATGGCTGCGGGCGGTGGCCGAGTTCCACCCGGGCGCCGCCACCCCCGTGTACGCGGCGAAGGTGTCGGCATCGTTGCAGCGCTTCTCCGGCGACCGCCTCGACTGGCGGCTCGCCGTGGACCTGGACCCCGCGACCGCACGCGCGCAAGGCGACTTCCTGGAAGGCGCCGACCGCTATGCGCGCGCCGACGAGTTCCTCACCATCGCCAAGGGCGTCTGGACCGAGGAGGGCTTCACCTACGAAGGCCGCTACTTCCAAGTGCTGGCGGGCGGGTTCGAGCCTCCCCTGTCGGGCCGTCCCTTCCCGCGCGTCCACCTGTCCGGCACCTCCGCGGAGGCGCTGGACCTCTCGGCCCGGCACGCCGACGTCCACGTGTTCACCTACGCCGACGACCTCGGCGACGCGATCGCCGAACTGCGCCGCCGGGCGGCCGGGCACGGGCGCGTCCCGGAGGCCGCGCTCGCCCTGCCCGTCCTGGCGCGCGAGGACGACGACGAGGCGTGGGCCGCGGCCCGCCGCCTCCCCGAGGACGCGGCCGGCGCGTACCCGCCCGGACTGATCGGCTCGTACCGGACGGTCGCGGAGAGGCTGCGCGAACTGGCCGGACGCGGGGTGTCGAGCTTCTTCCTGGAGGTCCGCCCCTCCATCGAGGAGACCTACCGGCTGGGCGAACACCTGCTGCCCCTCCTCTACGAACAGGAGACCGCACATGTCCGTTGACATCTACTGGCGCGTCGGCACCCACGGCGACCAGCCGTCGCTCCGGCGCCGGATCTCCAGCCGCGGCGGGTGGGCACCGGTCGTCCCCGGCGCCCTCGCCCCGGGCGTCCGGGACGGGCGCCACGACGGGTTCACGCACGCCGACCACATCGCCGACGTGGCGCGGGCCACGGAGGCGGCCGGATTCGTCGGCGGGCTGCTGCCCTCGTTCCCGTTCACCGACGACCCGTGGGCCGCCGCGGCGAGCCTCGCCCGCGAGACCACCACCTACCGGTTCATGATCGCCTTTCAGCCGGGCTTCCTGCATCCGGTGCAGGCGGCGCGGATGTCGGCGAGCCTCCAGCGCGCCACCGGAGGGCGGGTCGTCTACAACATCATCTCCGGTGGCGGCGGGCCCGCCCAGCTCTGGTGGGGCGACAAGGTCGGCCACGACGACCGCTACGCCCGGACCTCGGAGTTCCTCGACGTGCTGAAGGGGGTGTGGAAGGGCGGCCCGTTCGACTACGACGGCCGCTTCTACCGCGTCGAGGGCGCGGGACTGCCGGAGCCGCTGGCCGCCCAGCCCTTCCCCGAGATCTACTTCTCCGGCTCGTCGGCCGCCGCGATCCGCGCCGCGGGCCTCCACGCCGACCACTATCTGTCCTGGCTGGAGCCGTTCCCCGCGCTCGCCGAGAAGTTCGCGCGGGTACGCGAGCACAGCGCGGAGATCGGCCGCGCCCCGAAGTTCGCGGTGCGGCTCGACGTCCTGGCCCGCGAGACCGAGGACGAGGCATGGGACGAGATCCGCCGCGGCTGGCGGCATGTCGATCCCCGCGCGCTGCGCGGCCCCGAGGCTTCCGGCGACTCGGTGGGCTGGCTGCGCAGTTCGCGGTTCATCGACTGGCCGGTCAGGGAGTACCGCGAGCTGGAGGCGTCCCCGAACGTGTGGGGCGGCTTCCACCTGCTGCGCGGCGGCCCGGCGTTCGGGCTGGTCGGCAGCTACGAGCAGGTCGCCGCCCGCCTCGACGAGCTGCTCGCGATCGGCGTGGACGCCTTCATCCTCGCCGGCGTCCCGCACCTGGAGGAGGCGTACCGCGTGGGGGAGAACGTGCTCCCCCTGCTGCGCGGCGCCTCCCCCGAATCCACCCCCGTCTCGATCCCCGCCCAGAGAGGAAACTCGCGATGAGCATTCGCGTCGGCTACTTCCCCAGCAACAACTCCCTGTGGGTGCTGCGTCACCGCGGCATCCTGGAGCGTTCCCTGCCGGACGTCGAATGGGTGGACCTGCGCTCCCTGCCGGCCGGTGAACGGCCAGCTCCTACCGAGGGCCTGCCCACCCTGCACGGCGACCATCTCTTCGACGGCGGCTACGACTTCATCGGCACCGGCTCCACCCCTCCCGTCACCGCCCAGGGCAAGGGCCATGACGTCGTGTACGTGGCGACGTCCGGGCCACGGCACGAGAACGGCCGGCTCATCGTCCACGACGACTCCCCCATCACCTCCCTCGCCGACCTCAAGGGCAAGCGGATCGCGCTCGCGCACGGCTCCTGGCAGACCACCCTGGTCCTCTTCGCCCTCGACCGTGCCGGGCTGTCCTGGAGCGACATCGAGCCCGTGGACGCCTACGGCGACGCGGCACGCCTGTTCCTGGACCGCGAGGTGGACGCGTGGGTCGGCTCCTACCCGTCGCTGAGCCGGGTGGAGAGGGAGGCGTCCATTCGGGAGCTGGTCGCCACGGAAGGGCTGTTCAGCCACCGTTCGCTCTGGTTCACCCGCCGTGACTTCGCCCAGGACCACTGGGACGAGCTGGCCGCGATCGTCGCGGCCCTCCAGGAGTCGGACCTCTGGATCCGCGAGCACCCCCGGGAGGCCGCCGCGCTGTTCGCGGCCGACGGCGGCGGCGACCTGGACGACTGGGAGAACGCCCTGCGCAAGCGCCCCTTCGGCCTGCACCCCGTCAGCGAGGAGTTCCTCGCCGAACAGCAGCGCGCTGCCGACCTCTTCCACGCCAACGGCCTGATCGAGAACAAGATCACCGTGGCGGCGGCGACGCTGCCGGAGATCGCCGATCTGGTCAGGGACACGGCGCGAGACTGACCCGTACCGCCCCTGGCCGGTCATCCGGCCGGGGGCGGCATCGCCCGACGCGCGCGTGTGGCGTGGCCGGCGGCCATGCTGAGCACGGTGACCAGCACCGCGAGCCCGACGCACGCCGCGAGGCCGACGCGCAGGAGGAGAGCGCCCGCCGCGGCGCCGAGGGCGAGCGCGGCGATGGCCGATGACCGCCGGACCCACGCCTGACCGCGCCCGCCGGCCAAGCGCGACTCGGAGGCCAGGACGGTGAGGGTGGACGTGATGACCACGGTGGTGACGTTGGGGACCGCCACCCGGTGGGCGGTCGCGGCCTGGATGCCCAGCGCGCACGCCAGCATCGCCGCGAGCAGGACGCCCTCGGGCGAGCCGCCGGCGACGGGCCGCACCAGGTCCACGATCACGCAGGCCGCCATGATGCCCGCGACCACGCCCAGGAGGGCGGTCACCCGGCTCGTCCATCCGCCCGCGGCCGTCCGCAGCACGCGTCCGCCGATCGCCGCGCCCGCCATGAAGGCGGCGAGGGCGGCGAGCGGCCCGGCGACGGGCAGGCCGTCCGGACGGCCGACCGCCATGCCCAGGATGATGAGGTTGCCGGTCATGTTGCCGACGAACACCCGGTCGAGGGCGAGGTACCCGGCGGCGTCGGCGACGCCCGCCGAGAAGGTCAGTGCGAGCATGCACGCCGTTCGCAGGTCCCCGGCGCCGGCGCGCCCGTCCCCGCTCGTGCGGCCCATGAGCCGAGATCATAGGCGGGCGTCCACCATGGAATGCAATTTCCACGGCCTGGAATTGCATTTCTTTACTATGGGTGGCCGCTCATGGGTAATGCCGATATTCGCCTCGCGTGAATGTCCTTCCGCCGTCCTGTCACCGGAGCCGCCCCCCGGAGGCGGGAGGCGCCGGCGTGCCGGGCCCGCCGGCGTGCATACCATGGCTCCGCCGCCCCCTGGATCTCCAGGTGCGCGTGACCGTGCGCGACCCGACGAACACAAGCGGAAAGTCATGATCTCTCTTGCGCAGAACCAGCTCTGGAAGGCCCGCCACGGCGATGTCCGGATCCTCTGACACCAACGCGGACGGCTCCTTCGCGAACGGCGCCGTCACTCTCAGCATCTCTGGGCGCCCGATGCCGGTCGTCGGCCCGGCCCGCATGTACGTCTGCGGGATCACCCCGTACGACGCCACCCACCTCGGTCACGCGCGCACCTTCGTCTGGGCCGACGTCGTGGCCCGGGTGCTGCGGCACGTGGGCGGCGAGGTCCGGGTGTGCCGGAACGTGACCGACGTCGACGACGTGCTCAACCGCGCCGCGCACCGCTCCGGCAGCCCGTACGACAGCTTCGCCGCCGTCCAGCAGTTCTACTTCGAACGCGACCTGGCCGCTCTGGGCGTCCATGCCGTCGATCACCAGCCGCGCGCGCACAACCACATCCGCGAGGTCATCGCGCTGACGCAAGGGCTGCTGGCCCTGGACCGCGCCTACGTCCGCGACGGGGCGGTGTACTTCCGCGGCGCCGGCGTGCCATCACGCGCGGGGGTCGACACCGAGGGCGCGCTTCGCCTCCTTGCCGAATTCGACGACGCCCCGGAGGACCCCGGCAAGGACGACCCGCTGGACGTCGCCCTGTGGCGTCCCTCCACCTCGGGAGAGCCCGCCTGGCCCAGTCCCTGGAGCTCGGGACGTCCGGGCTGGCACGCCGAGTGCGCCGCCATGGCCATGACGACCTTCGGTCCCGCCCTGGACCTGCACGCGGGAGGAGCCGACCTGCGCTTCCCCCACCACGCCTACGAGGCGGCGATGGCGGAGGCGCTCACGGGCGTGCGGCCGTTCGCCCGCACCTGGTTCCACGTGGGCGTCGTCCGCAGGGACGGCGCCAAGATGGCCAAGTCCGACGGCAACCTGATCCTGGTCGGCGATCTGATCCAGGACCATCCGGCCACGGCCGTCCGGCTCATGCTCCTCACGGGGGCCGCGTGGTCGGAGGACTGGGACTACTCGCCGGACCTGCTCGTCTCGGCCGCGGAACGGCTGGACCGGGTGCACCGCGCGGCGGGCCGTCCCGGGTCCTCGGCGGCCGCGGAGGCGGCCGTGACCCGCGCGCTCCTGGACGACCTGGACGTCGCCACCGGGCTGGCGATCGCCGAGGAGGAAGGGGGCCGCACGGCCCGGCTGGTCATGAACGTGCTCGCCCTCGGCTGAGCCCCGCCCGCCGGGGGTCGTCCGAGGTCGGCACGCGGGCGCCCCCGGAGTGATCTTCGCCGCTCTGACGACCCTGGCGCTCCCTGTCCGCCAATTTCCCCTATAATCTACTGATTTGATAGGGATTGACCGTTCGCCGAGAGGGAGACCCCCGTGACCCTGACCTTCCACTGGTTTCTGCCCACCTACGGCGACAGCCGTTACATCGTCGGCGGCGGGCACGGCCTGCCGGCGGGCGCCGCCGGCGGCGACCGCCCGGCGTCGCTGGGCTACCTCACGCAACTGGTGCGCGCGGCCGAGGAGGTCGGATTCGAGGGGGCGCTGACCCCGACCGGGGCGTGGTGCGAGGACGCCTGGCTGACCACCGCGCTGCTGGTGGAGGCGTCGGAACGGCTGAGGTTCCTGGTCGCGTTCCGTCCCGGGCTGCTCAGCCCGACGCTGGCCGCGCAGATGGCCGCCACCTACCAGTGGCATTCGGGCGGGCGGCTGCTGCTGAACGTGGTCACCGGCGGCGAAGCGCACGAGCAGCGCGCCTACGGCGACTTCCTGACCAAGGCGGAACGGTACGCGCGCACGGACGAGTTCCTGCACATCGTCCGGTCGCTGTGGCGGGGCGAGCGGGTCGGCTTCGAGGGCGCCCACCTGCGGGTCGAGAACGCCCGGCTCGTCCGGGTCCCCGACCCGGTGCCGCCGATCTACTTCGGCGGCTCGTCCCCGGAGGCCGGTCAGGTCGCGGCCCGGCACGCCGAGGTCTACCTGACCTGGGGCGAGCCGCCCGCCGCCGTCGCCGAGAAGATCGCCTGGATCCGCCGCCTCGCCGCCGAGCACGGACGCGAGCCACGGTTCGGCATCCGGCTGCACGTCATCTCCCGCGACACCGCCGAGGAGGCGTGGGCGCAGGCCGGGCGGCTGCTGTCGGGCATCTCGGACGAGGCGATCGAGCAGGTGCAGGCGAACCTGCGCCGCAGCGAGTCCGAGGGCCAGCGCCGCATGCTCGACCTGCACGGCGGCGCCGCCAAGGGCCTGCGCGAGCTGGAGGTCGCGCCGAACCTGTGGGCGGGCGTCGGCCTGGTCCGCGGCGGCGCCGGGACCGCGCTGGTCGGCAGCCACGAAGAGGTCGCCGACCGGATCGCCGAGTACGCCGAACTCGGGCTGGAGGAGTTCATCATGTCCGGCCACCCGCACCTGGAGGAGGCGTACTGGTTCGGCGAGGGCGTCCTGCCCGTCCTGCGCCGCCGCGGCCTGTGGAGGCACCCCGCCGGAAGCGCGGAGGACACCGCCCCCGCCGCCGTCCCCTTCGCAGCCTCCTGAGCCGCCGCATGACATCGAAGACCGTGAACTCGCGGATCCTGCCCGGCCAGGCCGTGGACGCGGACAGCTTCCGCGGGGCGCTGGCCCGGCACGCGGCGGGCGTCGTCATCATCACCGCGTCCCGTTCCGGCGACGGCGCGCCGGTCGGGCTGACCGCGACGTCGTTCTCCTCCGCCAGCCTGGACCCGCCCCTGGTGTCGTTCTACGTGGACCGCTCGTCCACGACCTGGCCGTCCCTGCGCGCCGCGGACCGTTTCGCCGTCAACATCCTGGCGGGCGACCAGTCCGGGCTGGCCGACCGCTTCGCGCGCCGGGGCATCGACCGTTTCGCGGCGCCGACCGCCTGGCACCTGGACGAGGCGCACGGCCTCCCGTTCCTGGACGGCGCCTGCGCCCAGATCGTGTGCCGCCTGCACAACACCCTGGACGTGGGCGACCACATCCTGGTCGTCGGGCTGGTCACCGCGGTCGAGGCCCACGAGGGCGACTTTCCCCTCCTCTACCACCGGGGCAGGTACGGCCGCTTCCTCCCCACGACGGAGCGGCCATGAGAGCCCGAAAAAAAGGCGACAGGCCGGTGACGGCCTAGGATGGCCGAATGCCCACAAGCGCGTTCCGCCAAGAGCGACAGGGAAAACGCCGGTGAAAGCCCGGGTCCTGACGTTCAACACGCTTTTCCGTGGTCATTCCCGAGCACGCATCGGCGCTTTGGGGCGCCTTCTTGAGAACTCCTCATACGATGTCGTCTGCCTGCAAGAGGTGATGTCGCCCGCCAACCTCGCCTTGCTGCGCCGCACGGCGAGGTCCTTCACGCACGTCGTCCACGGCGCAACGTTTCCGCTGGTCAGGGGCGGATTGGTGATCTTGTCCCGGGCGCCGGTCGTCCACCATCGGTTCCGGGCCTTCACCTTCGCCGGTCCGGCCCGCAAGGAATGGGTCATGCGCAAGGGGATGCTCATGGCCCGCGTCCGATTCGCGGACCGGACCGTCACGATCCTGAACACGCATCTGTCGGCGAACATGAACGACGATTGGTCCCCGTCCAACGCCTACGCCAAGGCGCAGCGCTCCGAGCTGGACGAGCTGGCGGCCTTCGTCGCCCGGCTCGGCCCCGCCGACCCTTTGATCGTCCTGGGTGACTTCAACGTCCCCCGCGGATCCGATCTCCTCCGGGACTTCGCCGCCACCGCCGGGCTCCATGACGTCCTGGAAGGCGACACCGAGCCGACCTTCCGCCCGACTCCCGAATACTCCGACACCAAGCCGCTGGACCAGATCTTCACCCGGCCCGCCATGGCGGCGACCACACGGCTGGTCTTCCACGACGAGGTTCCGCTTCCCGACGGCCGCTCCATGTACCTGTCCGACCACTTCGGAATAGAAGCGACTTTCGCCTGAACACTTGATTCCGTACCCGCGCGGGGCCGCATGCCCGGAAGATGGTCACGGCCGTCCAACCGAGGAGAAGGGGGCGGATGATGACGAACGTCCAGGTCGAGGAGCGCACACCGCAACAGGTGATCAGCGTCCGGAAGACGATACCGATCGCCGACCTGCCCAAGGAGCAGGGCGACAGCCTGCACCGGCTGTGGCGGCTGCTGCGCGACCGTGGTGTGACGCCCGCCGGGCCGCCCTTCGTCCGCTACCACACCTTCGGCGACACGCACACCGACGTCGAGACCGGCGTGCCGGTGGACGCCGAGATCGCCGGGGAGGGGCCGGTCACCGCGGGTGAGCTGCCCGGCGGGCGCGCCGTGGTGACCGAGCACCTGGGCGGTCACGACCGCCTCGGCGAGGCGTACCGGCGCATCGAGGAGTGGCTGGCCGCCAACGGCGAGGCCGGCGGGCCGGCCTGGGAGGTCTACCACTGGATCGACCTGACGCGGGAGCCGGACATCCCCTCCTGGCCCGCGCCGGACGACTGGCGCACCGATCTCGTCCAGCCCATCAAGTAGGCCGGACGCGTCCTGCGGCCCACACGGCGTTAGAAGCCGGTGCTGGGGTGCGCCCCCGGTTTTCCAGCATGTGGGAAGGGGTGTTCCGCCTGGTCGGTGCCCGGGGTCACGATCGTTCCTGCCGAATCGGAAGGAGCGCCTGTGTCGAGCATTCCGCGGGACCAGTGGTACGTGGCCGCGTTCGGGTACGAGATCGGGAACGAGCTGTTCAGCCGGACGATCTGTGGCGAGTCGCTGCTGTTCTGGCGCACCAGGGCCGGGACGGTCACCGCCGTGTCCGACCGGTGCGTGCATCGCCGCTTCCCGCTGTCGCAGGCGCCCAGCCGCTTGGTGGACGACCAGGTGGTGTGCGGCTACCACGGCTTCACCTACGGGGCCGACGGCGTCTGCGTCGCCGTTCCCGGCCAGACCCGGGTGCCCCGGACGGCCCGGCTGAAGACGTATCCCATCGTGGAGCAGGACGGCTTCGTGTGGGTCTGGATCGGTGACCCGGCCAAGGCGGACCCGGCGCGCATCCCGCGGGCGCCCTGGCTGGACTCGCCCGGCTACACCACGGTGTCCGGCATGGAGCCGCTCAAGGCGCGGTTCGGGCTTCTGGTGGACAACCTGCTCGACCTCTCGCACGAGACGTACCTGCACGGCGGCTACATCGGCACCCCGGAGGTCGCCGCCACCCCGATCACCACGGAGGTGGACGAGGAGGCCGGGATCGTCTACGTCTCCCGGCACATGGACGACGCGGAGTGCCCGCCCTTCTACGCCAAGTCCACCGGCCTGACCGGGCGCATCATGCGCTGGCAGGACATCGAGTACACCCCGCCCTGCCTGTACAAGCTGCACTCGCGCATCGCGCCCCTCGGGGTCCTGCCCGGCCCCGACGGCAGCGACCCCGACGCCTTCCACGTCGAGGTCGTGTACGCGATCACCCCCGAGACCGAGCACTCCACCCACGACTTCTGGGCCGTCGCCCGCGACTTCGCCCTCGACGACCAGGCCGTGTCGGACTTCCTCGAGGACAGCAACCGGACGGTCGTCCTCCAGGACGTGGAGGCGCTCGACGTCCTGGAGCAGGTGATCGCGACCGAGCCCGAGGGGTACCAGGAGCTGTCGATCAACATCGACACCGGCGGGCTGGCCGCCCGCAGGATGCTGGCCAGGATGGCCGGGCGGGACGCGGCCCCCGCGGCGC
This sequence comes from Actinomadura sp. SCN-SB, assembly GCF_043906805.1. Classification (NCBI taxonomy): domain Bacteria; kingdom Bacillati; phylum Actinomycetota; class Actinomycetes; order Streptosporangiales; family Thermomonosporaceae; genus Actinomadura; species Actinomadura sp. SCN-SB. Next base: position 19,817 of record NZ_JBIMPP010000032.1, read on the forward strand.
GGCGGGCGTGACGGCGATGGACCCGGTCCGCATGCCGCCCGGACGCGCCGTGATGCGCGTGGTGTGGCTGCCCGGCAGCGATCTCCTGGAGGGCACCTGCCATTGCGGCGCCTCGTACGTCGCGGACGGTCCCCTCGACGTGTGGGCGTGGCTGCTGGGCCACCCGGACGGGCATCACGCGCGGGACTCCGGCCTGCCGGAACCCGTGGGCGCGGGAGCCGTCCGATGAGCCTGGAGGCTCCCGACCGCAAGCTCGTGGTCCTTGGCCGGGAACGGGTCGCCGACGGGGTCGTGGCGCTCGACCTGGCCGACCCGGACGGCGCCGAGCTCCCCGCCTGGACACCGGGCGCGCACATCGACCTGGTCCTCGGCGACGGCCTGGTGCGCCAGTACTCGCTGTGCGGGGACCCCGCCGACCGCACGGCGTGGCGTATCGCCGTCCTGCGCGAACCGGACGGCCGGGGCGGCTCGGCGGCCGTTCACGACGAGCTCCATCCCGGGACGGCGGCCATCGGCCGCGGCCCCCGCAACCATTTCCCGCTTCACCCGGCGTCCGGCTACCTGTTCATCGCCGGGGGCATCGGCATCACCCCGCTCCTGCCGATGCTGCGGGCCGCGGACGCGGCGGGCACGGAGTGGCGGCTGGTCTACGGGGGCCGTACGGTCGCGTCCATGGCGTTCGCCGGAGAACTCGCAGCCGCTTACGGCGATCGGGTCGAGCTGCGTCCCCAAGACAGGTACGGGCTGCTCGACCTGGACGCCGTCTTGTCCGGCACCGCAGAGGACACGCTCATCTACTGCTGCGGGCCCGAACCCCTGTTGCGGGCCGTCGAGCAGCGGTGCGTCCAAAGGCCGACCGGCACCTTGCACATGGAGCGCTTCGTCCCCAGGGATGCGGGCGATCCGGTGCGGGCCGAGTCCTTCGAGGTCGAGCTCACCCTTACCGGGCGTACGCTGACCGTGCCGCCGGGAAGATCGATCCTGGAGGTCGTGGAGGAGGCGGGCGTCCAGGTCCTGTCGTCCTGCCGGGAGGGCACCTGCGGCACCTGCGAGACCACCGTGCTCGGCGGGACGGTGGACCACCGCGATTCCCTCCTCACCCCGCAGGAGCGGGACGCCAACGACACCATGTTCATCTGCGTCTCCCGCGCCACCTGCCCGAAGCTCCTGCTGGAGCTGTGACCCTCCGGGAGCCCCCATGCCGGTATCCGCTCCGCAGGACGCGGCCGTACGCACCGAACGGCCCGAACGCCCCGGGCCCGTCCTGGACCGCGCGCTGCAGATCATCGGCGCGTTCACCCCGGACCGGCGCGCGCTGACGCTCAGCGACCTGGCCCGGCATGCCGGGCTGCCGGTCTCCACCGTCCACCGCATGGCGACGAGGCTGGTGGCGTGGGGCGCCCTGGAACGCGACCAGGCCGGCCGCTACACCATCGGGCTGCGCCTGTGGGAGATCGGCTCGCTCGCTCCGCGCGGCCTGGGCCTGCGCGAGCGCGCCCTCCCCTACCTGGAGGACCTGTCCCAGGTCACCCGCGAGAACGTGCAGCTGGCCGTGCGCGAGGGCATCGAGCTGGTGTTCGTCGAGCGGATCGCCGGCAGCCGGGCGGTGCCGGTGCTGACCCGCGTCGGCGGCCGTTTCGCGCTGACCGCGACCGGGGTCGGGCTCGTCCTGCTGGCGCACGCGCCCGCGGAGGTGCAGGAGGAGGTCCTGGCCCGGCCGATCACGCGGTACACCGCCCTGACGATGACCGATCCGCACCGGATCCGCGCGGCGCTCGCCGAGGCCCGCGCCCGCGGGTACGCCGTCAGCGACCGCCAGGTCACCATGGACGCCCTCTCCGTCGCCGTCCCCATCCATGACACTCAAGGCGAGGTCATCGCGGCGCTGTCCCTGGTCGTCCGCCACGGCACCGCCCAGCCCCGCACCCTGGCCCCGCTGCTGCGCACCAGCGCCCGCGCGATCTCCCGGGCCATCTCCCGCGCGTGACCTCCGCCCGCCCGGCGGGTGCCAGGATGGGATGAGGCCGGAACGGGGGGGTGCGTGCGTGGTCAGGTTGGATCGCCTGGTGAACGTGCTGGGCGGTTACGGGGTCCGGCTGGTCTGCTGCCCGGTCCCCCGAGCCACCGAGCTGCGCGGGGTGGTGATCCCCGAAGGACCGGCCGGCCGGGTCGTCGTCGGCGACGTCCTGCTGGCCGTGGGCGCCGGGTCCGTGGAGGAGGCGGTGCGCTGGGGGGTCGCGGCGAAGGCCGTCGTGGTGCTGGTACGGGCCGGGGAGGGCGACGCGTCCGCCGGGGAGGCGGAAGGCGTCGCGGTGATGGTGGTCGACTCGGAGGTCTCCTGGAGCGAGCTCGCCGGGGTCGTGTACGGGCTGGTGCTGGAGGGACGCGAGACCGAGTCCGGGCGTGGGCCGACCGACCTGTTCGCGCTGGCCGACAGCCTGGCGGACGCGGTCGACGGCGCGGTGACCATCGAGGACCGGCTGTCGCGCGTCCTGGCCTATTCGAGCCTCCAGCAGCACGCGGACCCCGCGCGCGTGGAGACGATCCTGGGACGGCAGGTCCCGGAGCGGTTGCGCGCGGAGTTCGAGGCACGTGGCGTGTTCGCGCACCTGGAGGTGTCGGACGAGCCGTTGTTCGTGGCCGCGGACGCGAAGTACGGGCTGACGGGCCGGATGGCGGTCGCGGCGCGGGCCGGGCGGGAACTGCTGGGATCGGTGTGGGTGGCGTGCGACGAGCCACTGGACGGCCCGCGGCGCCGGGCGCTGGTCGAGGGGGCGCGGACGGTGGCGCTGCATCTGCTGCGGTCGCGGGCCAGCGCGGACCTGGAGCGGCAGGTCGAATCCGACCTGGTGATCCGCCTGCTGGAGGGGACGGCCGACGCGGCGACCGTGGTCAGCAGGCTCGGGCTGCCACCGGGACCGGTGCGCGCGATCGCCGTCCGCCCGCGGATGGCGGCCGAGCGGCACGCCACGCGCCCGGATGACGACCACGCGGCGCTGCTGCTGGCGTTCGAGCGGGCGACGACGGGCTTCGGCTGGTCGCGGCCGGGGCGGAGCGCCCTGGCGGGGAACACCCTGTACACGCTGCTGCCCGGGGAGGGCGCCACCGCCGGACGGCGCTGGGTGGCCCAGTTGCGCGCCACGCTGCCGGCGCAGGTGACGGTGTCGGCCGGGATCAGCGCCACGGCGGCGACCCCCGACCTGCCCGCGGCCCGGCAGGAGGCCGACGAGTGCCTCGCCCTGCACGAGCGCCGCTCGCCGGACGCGGCGCCCCCCGCCTATGACGAGGCGTGGAACGACATCCTGCTGCAACGGCTGCGCACCGCCGCGCGTACCGGCCGCGTCCCGGCCCGGGGACCGGTGGCCGAGCTGCGGCGGTACGACGAGGAGCACGCGACGCGATACCTGCCGACGCTGCGGGCGTGGCTGGAGGCCCAGGGCGACCATGCGCAGGCGGCGGCGCGGCTCGGCGTGCACGAGAACACGGTGCGCAACCGGCTCCGCAAGATGGAGGCGGTGACCTCCCTCGATCTGCGGGACGCCCGCAAGCGCCTGGCCATGATGGTCGAGCTCGCCATCGCGGACGAGGGCGGGCCGCCGGAGGAGTAGAGATCCCACACCGGCAGGGTCCTCGATTGTGGGACTTCCACAGCCACGTTGGGCCGTGTCTGGACGACACTCGTTGAGTAGGGCATCGCTCGCGGTGAAGGTCGTGGAGGTCTCGGAATGGTCGGCGACGGACAGGCCGGCGGACGTACCGGCGGGGCGCCCCGTTCGGCCATCGTGGTCGGCGCGGGCGTCGTGGGCCTGTCGACCGCGTGGTTCCTCCAGGAGCACGGGGTCGAGGTGACCGTCGTCGACCGCACCGGCGTGGCCGCGGGCGCGTCTTGGGGCAACGCGGGCTGGCTCGCGCCTGGCCTGACCATCCCGCTGAACGAGCCCGCGACCCTGCGGTACGGGCTGCGCTCGATGCTGCGCCCCGCCGCTCCCCTGCACATCCCCTTGACCGCGGACCCCGGGCTGTGGAGGTTCCTGGCCCGGTTCGCGGCGCACTGCCGCAAGTCGGCCTGGACGCGGGCCGTCCAGGCCGGCCTCCAGCTCAACGCGGACGCGCTGGCCGCCTACGACACGATGACGGCCGGCGGCGTGCGCGCCACGACCGTCCAGGAACCGATCATCGCGGCGTTCCGCACGTCCGAGCAGGCCGGGGAGCTGCTGGCGGAGCTGTCCCGGATGCGGGAGGCCGGGCAGCCGGTCGAGTACGACGCGGTGCCGGAGCGGGACCTGCGCGAGCTCGCGCCGCTCGCCTCCCGGGAGGTGACCGCGGGCGTACGCATCGACGGGCAGCGCCGCCTCGACCCCGGGGCCTTCGTCAACGCCCTCGCCGACTCGGTCGCCGCCCGGGGCGGGCGCATCGACCGGATGGACGTCGTGGACGTCCGCGGTCACGACGGCCAGGGCCGGGCGCGGGTGCGCTCGCGCGAGGACACGGTGCTGAGCGCCGACGCCGTGGTGATCGCGACGGGGGCGTGGATCTCCCGGCTGCTGGCGCCGCTGGGCATGCGCGTGCCGGTACGGGCGGGACGCGGCTACTCCTTCACCGTGCCGGTCGACCGTCCCGTCCCCGCGCCGGTGTACCTGCCGGCCGAACGGGTGGCCTGCACGCCGTACCGGGGAGCGCTGCGCGTCGCGGGCACGATGGAGTTCCGCGGCCCGGACGCGCCGCTGGACCGGGCGCGGGTGGACGCGATCGTCGCGTCGGCCCGCCCGCTGCTGGACGGCGTGCGCTGGGACGAACGGCACGATCTGTGGGTGGGGCCGCGTCCGGTCACCCCGGACGGCCGTCCCCTGATCGGGGCGCTGCCCCGGCCGGGCGTCTACGTCGCGGGCGGCCACGGCATGTGGGGCGTCACGCAGGGCCCCGCCACGGGACGCCTGCTCGCCGAACAGATCGTCACCGGTGAGCGCCCACCGGCCCTGCACCTGCTGGAGCGCCTCCGCTGAGCGAGCGGTAAGCCGCGCCCAACACCCGCACACCCCCGGTCCATCCGGATCCGGGGGCGTTCCCGTACGTCTTTGATCCGAAGAGGAGGGCTCATGCCCGCATGGTTGACACCGGAGGCCGCCGACCGGCTGCGGAACGAGCTGGCGGCGCTGACCACCCCCGGCCGGACGCCGGACTCCGCTGAGGAGGACCTCACCTGGCGGCACGAACGCGAAACCCGCATCCAGCAGATCCGCGATCTGCTGGACGACGCGGTGATCGGCCAGGAGCCGCCGGACGACGGGGTGGCCAAGCCCGGAATGGTGCTCACGGTCCGATACGACGACACCGGTGACACCGAGACGTTCCTGCTCGGCATCCGCGGGGCCGAGAACGGCGACCTGGAGGTCTACTCCCCCGACTCGCCGCTGGGCGCCGCGCTGACCGGGGCGCGCCAGGGCGATCGGCGCACCTTCCACGTCCCCAGCGGCGCGGTCCTGTCGGTCACCCTGCTCAGTGCCGTGCCCTACGGGCGGCACCGGTCCGGGGAAGCTCCGAGGCCGGCTCGTTGACCCGCGCCAACATCGTGCGCGGCCTGCTGGCGGTGGCGGTGCTCGCCCTGTCGGTGCTCTTCGCGCTGACCGAGCCCGCCAGGCTGGGCCTCGACCTGCGCGGCGGCACGCAGATCGTGCTGGAGACGCAGGACACGCCACGCGCCAAGGCGGACGCGGCGTCCACCGATCGCGCCCGCGAGGTGCTGGAGCGCCGGGTCAACGCCCTGGGCGTGGCGGAGTCGTCGCTCACCCGTTCCGGTGAGCGGCGCATCATCGTGGAACTGCCCGACGTCCAGGATCCCGCCCGCGCCGCCGAGACGCTCGGCCGGACCGCCCAGCTCACCGCCCACCCCCTTCGCGCCCACGACGGCGGCGCGCCCCGCGCGGGGGAACGGGTCCTGCCGGACGAGCAGGGGCGGCCGGTGCTGCTCGGCCCGGCCGCCCTCACCGGCGACGGCATCGGTTCGGCCGACGCCGGATCGGACCCGCAGGACCTGGCGGGCTGGTACGTCACCGTGAAGTTCCGCGGCGACGGCGGCCGCGCCTGGGAGCGGCTCACCGCACGCGCCGCCTGCGCCTCGGGGGACGAACGGCGCATCGCCTTCGTCCTCGACGACCAGGTCATCTCGTCCCCGCAGGTCGCGGAGGACGTGCCGTGCCGGGTCGGGATCACGGGCGGCAGCACCCGGATCACCGGGGACTTCACCGCCGCGCGGGCGCGCGATCTGGCCGCGCTCATCCAGGGCGGCTCGCTGCCCGTCCCGGTGAAGATCATCGAGCAGCGGGTGGTGGGCCCCACGCTCGGCGCGGAGGCGATCGAGGCGAGCTGGCGGGCAGCGGTCATCGGCGTCGCGCTGACCGGCCTGTTCATCGTCGCCGTGTACCGGCTGGCGGGACTGCTCGCCACCGTCGCCCTGGCCTGCTACGCGCTGATCTCGTACGCGGCGCTGGTCATGCTGGGCGCCACGCTGACGCTTCCGGGGCTGGCCGGGTTCGTCCTGGCCGTCGGCATGGCGATCGACGCCAACGTGCTGGCGTTCGAGCGGGCACGGGAGGAGTACCGGGCGCGGCCACGCCGCGGCGTGCGCGCGGCCCTGGTCACCGGGTTCGACAGGGCATGGTCGGCGATCGCCGACTCCAACGTCACGACCCTGCTGGCCGCCGCGCTGCTGTTCTTCCTGGCCTCCGGGCCGGTGCGCGGCTTCGGCGTCACGCTGACCATCGGCGTCATCGCCTCGATGATCTCGGCCATGGTGCTCGGCCGCGCCCTCACCGAGACCGTCATCGGCCGCCGTGCCGTGGCGCGCCGTCTCGCGGCGACCGGACTGGGCGGGCCCGGACGGCTGCGCGCCTGGCTGGACCGCCGCGACCCCGACCTGATGCGCCACCGGCGGCTCTGGCTGGCGATCTCCGCGCTGGTCGCGGTGACGGCGGTCTCCGGGATCGCCGTGCGCGGCCTGGACCTCGGAGTGGAGTTCACCGGCGGGCGGCTGGTGGAGTACTCGACCAGCCGTCCGGTCGACATCGACGACGCCCGCGCCGCGGTGTCCTCGGCCGGGTTCCCGCGGGCGGTGGTGCAGACCTCCGGCACCGCCGAGATCACGGTGCGCACCCAGGAGCTCACCAACGCCGAGGAGAGACGCATCCACGACGCGCTGTCCGGACCGGGCGGCACGGTCACCAAGCAGCGCGATGAGCTGATCGGCCCCACCCTCGGCGCCGACCTGCGCCGCCAGGCGGTGATCGCCCTGGCCGTGGCGCTCGCGGCGCAGCTCGCCTACCTGGCGATCCGGTTCCGCTGGACGTACGCGGCGGGCGCGGTGCTGGCGATGCTGCACGACATCGCCATCGTCACCGGCGTGTTCGCCTGGCTCGGCAAGCCGATCGACGGGATCATTTTGGCCGCGCTGCTGACGATCATCGGGTACTCGGTGAACGACTCGGTCGTCGTGTTCGACCGCGTCCGGGAGCTGCGACGGGCCGATCCCGCGGCGCCGTTCGCCCGGATCGCCGGGCGCGGCGCGCTCCAGACCGCTCCGCGCACCGTCAACACCGGCATGGGCGCGCTCTTCATCCTGACGGCGCTGGCCGTGCTGGGCGGCGACTCGCTCACCGACTTCGCCGTGGCCCTGCTGATCGGCATCGTCGTCGGCACGTATTCCAGCGTCTTCACCGCGACCCCGCTGGCGGTCGTCCTCCAGAACCGGGCCTCACGCCATCGGCCAGGGCCGGGAGGGGACGTCCCGGAGCCCGCCCCGCGGGCCTCTACCCGCCTTGCCGGCGGACCATCTCGGTGATCCAGATGGGTGCGTACGGGGACGTGCAGCCCGGGGGCGTCGGGTAGTCCTTGAGCACTTCCAGGCGCTCGCCGATGTCCATCGCGCGGGCGCGGTGCCCGGCATGCTCGATGCCGATCCGCGCCAGGCAGTGGTTCATCGCCCATTGCAGGCGCTCCGGGGCGTCCTTCATCTCCGCCTCGATGACGTCGAGCAGCCCCGCCAGGTCGAGGCCCTCGGGCTTCTTCGCCACGCGTTCGGTGGTCAGCGCCCAGCCGGCGCTCGCGACCGCCGGGTCCGGATCGGCGAGCCACGCCACGCGCAGCTCTTCGGCGTGCCGGTTCTTCTTCACCACGTAGTTCACGAGCCAGTCGTGCACCTTGGGCGCGCGCGCCTGGCGCAGCATGGCGTCCAGCTCGTCCCGCTCGAACGCCTTCGGACGGCAGATCAGGATCGCGAGCAGCCGCGCGGCGGTGTCCTCGGTCTCCCACAGCCGGCGCGCCAGGTCCGGCTGCGTCTTCAGCCGCTTGGCGAGCGCCCGCAGCTTGCCGAGGTTCACACCGTGGTCGTCGCCGTGCTTCTCGTTCACCGCGCGGACCTTCGGGTCCTCCAGCGCGGCCAGCTCGGCCATCACCTCGGCGACCGTCGTCTCGGTCAACGTCGTCTCGGCCATCCCAGCCTCCCATCCGTCGCCCGGAGGCAGCAGAGTACGACGAAGGCCCCTCCCCTGTCGCCCGGTAGGCCCTTCGCCGCGGAGTGGACGGCCTACGGGCGGGCGGCGGCGGTGGTTTCGAGTTCGCGGCTGAGGCGGTGCAGGCGCAGGGCCAGTTGCACTTCCAGGGTGCGGTCCGGGCTGTTCCAATCCACGCCCAGGAGGCGTTTCACGCGGTCGAGGCGCTGGGTGACGGTGTTGGGGTGGATGTGCAGCCTCTTGGCGCTGGCGGCGAGGCTCTGCCCGGTCGCGAAGTACGTTTCGAGGGTCTCCACCAGCATGGTCGAGCGCTGCCGGTCGTGCCGGATGACCGGGCCCAGCGTCCGGGTGACGAACTCGGAGGCGGACGCGCCGCCGCTCAGCAGCAGCCCCGCGTACCCGAGGTCGGCGGCGGTGGCGGCGGTGCCCACCCGTTCCAGCCTGAGGAGGGCGTGCGCGCAGGCCAGCGCCTCCTCGTAGGCGGCGGGCAGGTCGGCGGGGTCGTCGACGGGTCCCGCGGCGCCGACGGTGACCGGCGCCCCCAGGCGCGTGGTCATCGAGCGCGCGATCCGGCGGCCCGTCATGGACGGGTCGTCCGAGGGGACGACCGGCACCGCCCGGCCGTCCCGTACCGTGCTGAGGCCGTCGCCGGCGGCCGCGAGGTCGGCGGCGGCCGAGGCGAGGCTCCGCCGGTTCTCCGGCCGGACGTGCGCGACGACGACGGCGTGCCGCCGCCGCGGCCGGTAGCCGATCCGCAGGGCGCGCTCGGCCAGCGAGGAGTACGTGCCGGGGTTGGGCATGAGGAGGTCGTCGAGCAGCTCGCCGCGCACCCTGGCCTCCGCGGCGGCGAGGTTGCGGCGGAACAGCTGGAGGAGGGACGCGACGACGGCCGCCCGTTCCAGCAGCCGCCTGTCCAGGTCGCCGACCTCGCTGGACGTGGCGGGCGGCGCCCAGACCAGGGTGCCCAGTGTCTCGGTGCCGGCCGCGAGGCCGGTGACCCAGTGCGTCCCGTCGTGGACGCCGCCGACCGATCCGCCGGAGTCCACCGCCGCGACGGACATGTCCTTCAGGGCCTCCTCGGACGCCCCGGGCGTCCAGGCGACGGGCGTCTCGAACTCGTCGAAGACGGCGAGGGCGCCGCCGAGCCGGTCGCTCACGGCGGTCACGACCTCCTGGAGGCCGCCGCCGCGCAGCACGATGTCCATGCTCTGGTCGTGCGCCGCGACCGCCCGGTCCTGGTCGGCCGTGCGCTGGAGGAGGTCCTCGTTCTCCCGCCGCAGCGCCGCCAGCGCCCGGTCGCGCTCCTGCCTCGACCGCGCCCGCTCGATGGCCGCCGCCGCGAGCTCGGCGAACGACCCCAGGAGCGCGATGGCGTCGTGGGAGAACCGGCCCGGTGTGCGGTTCGAGGCGAAGAGCACCCCGATGACCTTGCCGTTGCGCAGCGGCACGCCGACGATCGACACCTGCCGCTCCGCCCTGACCGACGCGTCGACCACCGGATCGTGCGTCAGCCGCTCGTCCTGGAAGTAGTCGGGCGTCCAGAACGGCGTTCCCGTCGCGGCGACCCTGCCCCCGATGCCGACCCCGAACGGGATCCGGACGTCCTTCCACGCCGAGGACGTCGCGCCGACCATCACCCGCATGCGGGTCGCCCGGTCCTCGTCGTCGTTCAGGCTGAGATAGGCCATGTCGCAGCCGAGCAGCCGCTGCGCCTGCCCGACGATCAGGGTCAGGACGGCGTCGGGGTCGTCGCGGTCCTCCGCGAGCTCCTTCGCGCACTCGACCAGCGCGCGCTGCTGCTCATGGCGGGCACGCTGCTTCTCCAGCGTGTCGTGGAGCTGGAGCGCGAGCGTGTGCTCGGCCTGCAACTCCTCCGCCTCCTCGGGTGAGGCGGCTTCCGCGACCGCGTCGCGGAGGACCTCGTCGTAGAGGGGGAGCGGCGCCCCCTCAACGAGAAGCCGGAGAAAACTGCGCCCGTTCACAAACCCCTCGCTCCTGCCAACGCGGGCTCGTCGCCCCCCGCCAGCAATGACTAAGCGCATAGTCACTGGTTAGGATGCTCCTGTCAAGGCTCATCGCGAGCGGCGGCATCCTCACCGTGCCTCCGTCTCAAGGAAGGCGCATCGGGCTCACAAGGGAGGCGAGGGTCGCGGATGGCCAGACGGCAGGCCCGGTTCACCCCGCGGGAGCTGGCGGTGGACCCCCGGCTTCAGGACCACTCCCCCGAGCTGTGGAGGGAGGATCTCGGCACCGTGCAGCGGGGGCTGCTGACGTCGGCCGTGCGGTGCTTCGCCGCCAACGGCTTCCACGCCACGACCACCCGCGACATCGCCGAGGGCGTGGGCCTCAGCCCGGCGGCGCTCTACGTCCACTTCCCGTCGAAGGAACTGGTCCTGTACGAGATCGTCCGGGCCGGTCACGAACGGGTGCTGAGGTACGTGCAGGGCCCGTCCGTCCTGGCCCCCGGCATCGACGCCCCGGCGGACCGGCTGCGCGCCATCGTCGCGGGCTACACCGCGTGGCACGCGCGCCACCACGTGGCGGCGCGCGTCTGCCAGATGGAGCTCGCCGCGCTCACCTCCGAGCACTACGACGAGGTGCTGGCGCTGCGCCACGAGACCAACGACTTCTTCCGCGACGCCGTGGCCCACGGGGTCGCCGACGGGTCGTTCGCGCGCATCGACGTCAAACGGGTGACCCGCGCGATGCTGTCGCTGAGCATCGACCTCGTCCGCTGGTACCGGCTCGACGGCCCCGACTCGCCGGAGCGGCTCGGCGCGTTCTACGCCGACCTCGCGCTCAAGATGGTCTCCCGCGACGCGCCCGGGCCCGGTCGCTGAACGGCAACCACAGGACGACGGCGAAGAGTGGCCCCCACCACGTAGCCGCGCCCGTCCCGGTCGAGCAGCGTGGCGTCCACCACGGGCTTGATCCATGAGTCCGGTGTCCCACCCTGGGAGCTGCACATGCCGACGCTTCGCAGATCATCCGTCGTCTCGGCCTTGCTCGGGTCGCTCCTCGCGGTCCCTCTGGTCACCGCCGTCCCGCCCGCGCACGCCGACTCCCGTTGCGCCCACCCGCACAAGGTCCGCGTCCCGGGCGCCGAGCGGCAGGTCGCCGCCTGCCTGGACGACCTCACCACCGCCGGCACGGTCGCCTCCGGGCACACCGATCGCAGCCATTGGGACGGGCTGCACGCCGCCGGCACGCGGAACCCCAGCGGCGTCCCGGGTGTCCAGATCGACGGCTACTTTCCCGACACCTCCACGTTCAACACCACCCACGGCTGGAACCACGACTCCCAGTTCGTGATCCGGCTGCCGAAGCGCTGGAACGGCGGGCTGGTGGTCTCGGGCGCGCCGGGGAACCGCCGCCAGTACGCCAACGACGCGACCATCTCCGACTGGGTCCTGGCCAAGGGCTACGCGTTCGCGTCCACCGACAAGGGCAACAACGGCGCCGAGTTCTTCAAGGACGGCAGGCGCCCTGGTGACGCCATCCTGGAGTGGTACCACCGGATGACCCAGCTCACCGTCGCCGCCAAGGCCACCGTCGCCCGCCACTACGGCAGGTCCCCGCGCAGGACGTACGCGGCGGGCATCTCCAACGGCGGCCAGCTGGTGCGCTGGGCCCTGGAGAACCATCCCGGGCTGTACGACGGGGGCGTCGACTCCGAAGGCACGCTCTGGCCGCGCCACGGCGCGTCGAACGCGCTGGTCTACCTGCCCGTGGCGCTGCGCAACTACCCCAGGTACAAGGCGACCGGCGATCCGGCGGCGCACAAGGCGATGATCAAGGCGGGTTTCGCGCCGGGGTCGGAGTTCCTGTGGGACTTCAACTACCAGATCATCTGGGACGGCACGCAGCGCATCTACCGTGAGGAGATCGACCCGGCCTACGACGGCGACCTGGAGGCGGGCATCCCGTTCTGCGAGAGCGGCACGCCGAACTGCGACGCCGACTACGACTACCACTCGCGTCCCAAGAGCGTGCATCAGGCCGTGAAGCGCGCGTCCATGTCGGGCCGCATCGGCAAGCCGCTGATCACGGTGCAGGGGACGCTGGACGCCCTGCTGCCGATCACGGTCCATGGGGACGCCTACGCCGCGATGATCCGTTCACAGGGGGCGGGGGCACGGCACCGCTACTACCGCATCGAAGGGGCGTCGCACCTGGACCTGGAGTACGACATGTTCCCCGACAGGATGCGGCCGTTGCTGCCCTGCATGCGGACCGCCTTCGAGGCCCTCGAACGCTGGACGGCACCGGGCGGCGGCCAGGCGCCGCCGCGCAGCGCCACCATCCCGCGCCAGACCTCGGGTGACGTGGTGAACAGCTGCTCCCTCGGCTGACCCGGCCGGTACGACTCCCTCGACGACGCGGGCGGCGTGCCCGGCGCCAGGTGATGGTCGCCGGGCACGCCGCCGTCAGTGGCGCGTATCCCCGGCCGAAGCGGTCAGATTCTGACCGCTTCCCCTGCGACCCTGGTCGTGACCGAGACGCTCGGGAGAAAGGGGTCACGATGCCTGGTGATCGGCCGAGGGGCGAGGCGCGGTGACCGTCCTGGACGCACGGGCGCTCAACCGCGCGACGCTCGCCCGGCAGTTGCTCCTCGACCGCGCCGGCCTGCCGGTCCTCGACGCCGTCGCGCACCTCGGCGGGCTCCAGGCGCAGGAGCCGCAGGAACCGTTCGTGGGACTCTGGTCGCGGCTGCGCGCCTTCGACCCGTCCGCGCTGTCCGACCTGCTGGTCGAGCGGCGCGTGGTGCGGACCCACCTCATGCGGCGCACCGTCCACCTGGTCACCGCCGAGGACGTCCTGGCCTGGCGGTCACGGCACGACGCCATGCTGCGGCAGCGCGTGCTCGGGGTCTACCGGCGCGAACTCGCCGGGGTGGACCTCGACGAGCTCGCGGCGGCCGGACGCGCGCTCGTGGCCGACGGCGAGCCACGCTCCCTGGGCGAACTCGCGCGGGAGCTCGCCGGCCGCCGGCCGGAGCCGGGGCCGCGCGCCCTCGGCGAGATGCTGCTCGCCCTCGTCCCGATGGCGCAGGCGCCGCCGCGCGGGCTGTGGCGCACGAGCGCGGGCGTGCGCAACGTCGCGATCTCCTGCTGGCTGGGGCGCGAGGCCGACCCACTGGCGCAGGACGGCTCCGACCCGGTCGGCCAGGCGCTGGTCCGGCGCTATCTGGCGGCGTACGGCCCCGCCGCGTCGGCCGACCTGCGCGCCTGGTGCGGACTCGCGGGGCTGCCGGCCGCGGTCGCCGCCGTACGAGGGGAACTGGTCACCTTCAAGGACGAGCGGGGCAGGGAGCTGCTGGACCTCCCGGACGCGCCCCGCCCCGACCCGGACACACCCGCCCCCGTGCGGTTCCTGCCGGCGTTCGACAACGCGATCCTCGGCTACCACGACCGCGGCCGGATCATCGATGACGCCCACCGCGGCCTGTCGGTCGCCGGGGCCCGCGTCGTCCTGGTCGACGGCCGGGTCGCCGCGACCTGGACGGTCGAGGCCGGCACCGTCGTGGTCGCCCCGCTGCGCCGCCTCTCCCGGGCCGACCGCGCCGCCGTGGAAGAGGAGGGACGGGCGCTCGCGTCGTTCCTCTCCGACGGGGAGAGCGACCGCCTGCGAATCGACGCGTCCCCCCACTGAGCGGCGAGCATCCGCCGGGCATTGTTCGGAAGGCATCGCCTTAGAGCCGCCCAAGGAATGGGCAAGTCCCCCCGGGATCCACTACCGGCGCAAGGTCATCATGGACGACAGCGACGACGACCGCTGGAAGAACGCCGGGACCTGCGACCCGAAGACCGGGCGGATCTACCGGACCTTCGAGGGCACCTTCAACGGCGTCAACGCGCTGTTCGCACGCGGCGACAAGTTCCGTGAGGCCGCCAACAACAACGTCAGCAACGAGTACTACATCAAGACCCGGTGCGGGAACGTCTCCATGGACAGGCCGTACGGACCGGGCGGGCGTTTCCCAGGGCACCTCACCAGCGCCGAACTGCGCCCGGAACTCCTGCCGAAGGCCGCCTACCGCTTCCCAAGGGCTCGGCCTACCCGGACTCGTTCATCATCGGCGACCCGCATCTGAACTACTACGAGGGCTCGGCGTACATCGACGACATCCGCCTGTACGTCCCCGAGAACCGGCCCCGGGCATGAGCGGCGCCCGCCTCACCGCACAGGCGTGTCCCCGTTCTCTGCGGGGAACTCTTCGGTGCCGAGGACCCGCAGCAGGTCCAGCCGTTCGCGGGTCTCGGCGTCGGCCGGGGTCAGCACCAGCAGCCGCTGGGCCTGGTCGGGAGTGACCAGGGTCTCGCAGTCCAGCACCAGGGTCCCCACCCGCGGGTGCAGCAGGGTCTTGCGGTCCGCGCGCCGAACCGCGACCTCGTGCTCGGCCCACAGCCCGCGGAACTCCGCGCTCGCGGCCCGCAGGCGGCCGACGAGCCCCGCGACCGTGGGGTCGCCGGCCCGCCGGCCGGCGACCGCGCGCAGGTCGGCCACGAGCTCACGGGAGTAGTGATCACGGTCCTCGGGCGGGGAGACGGCGCGGGCGGCGGGGTCGGTGAACCAGCGGTACACGACGTACCGCCGGTCTCCGGAGAAGCCGGAGTGGTCGCCCATCAGCAGGACGGCCGCCCGGTTCTGGGCGAGGACCTCCCCCAGGTCGGACAGCACCAGGGCGGGGGTGCCGCCGAGCAGGTCGAGCATGCGCATCAGCCCTGCCCGGGCCAGGCGGGCCACCGCGTCGCTGGGCGGCGGCCGGTGACCGGCCAGGTGGAACAGGTGATCGCGCTCGTCGTCGGACAGACGCAACGCCCTGGCCAGCGCGCCCAGCAGCTGCGGGGACGGCTGGCTGCTGCGGCCCTGCTCCAGGCGCACGACGTAGTCCACCGACATGCCGGCGAGCATCGCCACCTCTTCCCGGCGCAGGCCGGCGGTCCGGCGCCGCGGGCCGTCGGGCAGGCCCACCTCGGCCGGACGGATCGCCTCACGGCGGCGGCGCAGGAAGTCGGCGAGCAGGTCACGCTGCATGCCTCCATCCTGCCTCGCGGGTGAGGGTCCAGACAGGGAGCGGCTCTCCCATGATGAACGCTCCGCTTTCGCACGAGCCTGCGCGGGCACAGGGTGGAGACGGCATCGAGAACGAGGAGAACATGATGCAGATACGAACCCTGGGCAGGACCGGGCCGGCCGTTTCCGCGCTGGGCCTGGGCGCGATGGGCATGTCGGGGGCCTATGGCGCGGCCGACCGCGCGGAGAGCATCGCCACCGTCCATGCCGCGCTGGACGCGGGCGTCACCTTGATCGACACCGGCGACTTCTACGGCATGGGCCACAACGAACTGCTGCTCGCCGAGGCGCTGCGCGGCCGGAATCGTGACGACTACGTGCTGAGCGTCAAGTTCGGCATGCTGCGCGGTCCGGGTCCGCACTTCGGCGGGCAGGACGGCCGTCCCGAGGCGGTGCGCAACTTCCTGGCCTACTCGCTGACCCGGCTGGGCGTCGATCACATCGACATCTACCGTCCCGCCCGGCTGGACCCGGCGGTGCCGATCGAGGAGACGGTGGGCGCGATCAAGGAGATGGTCGAGGCCGGATACGTGCGGCACATCGGCCTCTCGGAGGTGGACGCGGCCACGATCCGCCGCGCGCACGCCGTGCACCCGATCGCCGACCTCCAGATCGAGTACTCGCTGATCTCCCGGGCGGTGGAGGCCGAGGTGCTGCCGACGCTCCGGGATCTCGGCATCGGGCTGACCGCCTACGGCGTTCTGGGCCGCGGCCTGATCTCCGGGCACTGGACCCCCGACCGCGCCGCCGCCCCCGGCGACGCCCGCGCCTCCAGCCCGCGGTTCTCCAGCGGGAACGTGGAGCACAACCTCGCCCTCGTGGAGGCGCTGCGCCGGGTCGCCGAGGCCAAGGGGTGCTCCGTCGCCCAGCTCGTCATCGCCTGGGTGGCCGCGCAGGGGGAGGACGTGGTGCCGCTGGTCGGCGCCCGTACCCGCCAGCGGCTCGACGAGGCGCTGCCCGCGATCGACCTGGAGCTCACCGCCGACGACCTCGCCGAGATCGAGAAGGCGGTGCCGCCGGGCTCGGCACGCGGCGACCGGTACCCGCCCGCGTTCATGTCGGGCCTCGGCGTGGGGAACTGAGCCCGCCGGGTCAGCGTTGCCGGTCGAGACCGGACTGGGCCCTGATCGTGTCCGTGCCGATGTCGAGGCTCTTGTACTCGCGGCGGCGATAGGCGTGGATGCGCTCCACGTCGTAGCCCGGGTCCCGCGCCAGCCGGACGATCTCCTTCTGGATCGGCTTCGGCGGGAGCCGCTCCGGCACCGGAGCGCCGCCGAAGGCGCGGGGTCCGTCATCGCGCTGATGGACGACGCGTCCGCGGTGGCCGGTGCCCGTGCCGTCCGGGCCGGTGCGCGCTCCGTGCCGCCGCGGGACGTTCCGGACGCGGCGCTGCGGCGCACGGTGGCCGCGACGATCGACGGTCAGGCGGTGCTGCCCGCGGCCGGCCGATGTCGCCGAGGTCGCCGCCGGCTCTCGCGTACGGGCAATCGAGACGCGCCGGATGATCGACGGCATGGCCGACGAAGGACACCGCCCGTTTTCCCGGTCGCCGTTAGCATTGCGCGCTATGACCGACAGGAACGTTCGGCGGCATGCCGCGCGGATGGTGGACCGGCTGGAGCCCGGCGAGCCTCTGGTCAAGGTCGAGTCGGTGACCGGCCCGATCAAGGATGGCGCCGTGCCGGACGGCCCGGTCACCGGGGCCGCGGACACCATCGCCAAGCGGTTCCGGAACGAGGTCCAGAAAGAGCTGCCCTGGCTGCTGTGCGTCACCGACCGCCGGCTCCTGTTCACCTGGCTCACGGCGCGTCCCATCGACCAGGCGGTGCCTCTGGACGAGGTGCTCGGCCTGGAGCGGATCGGGCGCCGGGGCACGCGGCGTCCGGCCGGGGCCAAGGTGGGGCGGTGCCGGTGATCCTTCTCGTGGTGGGCGCTTGTCCGACCCCGGCCGGTCCCCCGATGGCGTCGCGGAGCCAGGCGGCAAAAGATCGTGTTTTGCCGATTTTGCGGGGCTTCGCCGGCCGCCGGTCGGTAACCTCGCCCTATCCTTCCCAGCACCCGCGGACACCCCGGACGAAAGGCCCGTCGTGACCGGCGACTCCCCCTCCACCGAGCAGGCAAGCCAGCAACCGAAGCTCGACATCACCGTGCCGCACACCGCCCGGGTCTGGAACTACTGGCTGGGCGGCAAGGACAACTACGACGCCGACCGGCGGCTGGGCGACCAGATCCAGGCCCTCATCCCCGACATCGTCACCTCGGCACGCGCCGACCGCGAGTTCCTCGGACGCGCGGTGACCCATCTGGTCGGCGAGGCCGGCATCCGGCAGCTCCTGGACCTGGGAACGGGCCTCCCCACCGCCGCCAACACCCACCAGGTCGCCCAGGAGATCGCCCCGGACTGCCGCGTCGTGTACGTGGACAACGACCCGCTCGTGCTGGTGCATGCGAAGGCCCTGCTGACCAGCAGCCCCGAGGGCGCCACCGACTACATCGAGGCCGACGTCCGCGACCCGGGCACGGTGCTGGCGGGCGCGGCCGAAACGCTGGACTTCACCCGGCCGGTCGCGATCATGATGCTGGGGATCCTGAACTTCATCGTCGACGACGACCAGGCGCACGACGTCGTCCGGCGGTTCCTCGACGCCGTCCCGCCGGGCAGCCACCTGGCGATCGCCCACCCGACCGGTGAGGTCAACGGGGATGCCGCCCAGCGCGCGGTGGACATGAGCAACGAGGCCGGGGTCGCCCCCATGTGCCTGCGCAGCCGGGAGCAGCTCGCCGGCTTCTTCGAGGGGCTGGAACTGCTGGAGCCCGGCGTGGTGTCGTGCTCGCGGTGGCGTCCCGCGGTCACCGAGGCCGGCGGCGGGCTGCCGCCGGAGGTGTACCAGTTCTGCGCCGTCGGCAGGAAGCCCTGACGGCGCGCCGCCGGGGCCATCGGCGGCATGCCCGGAAAAGGGGCGCTGCGAATTCGAGCCGATCGCCTCTTCAAGGAATTCCTCCCACAGGCGAGATGGACGACGACGACGATCGGGCCATCGACGCCGAAAACGCCGGTGAGAGAATCAAATAAAGGCATGACCCGCACCCCTTTAAGGGACATATCTGATCTTTTCGTGAGTCAAGTTCTTTACGCGATGTTGATCATGGTCTGACTATGTGAATCGTTCACTCGGGCACGCCCCCTTTTGTTCGTGGAAGACCACGACCCGACAGGAGGAACCCAGAAGTGCGATTCATCGGAACGGCGATGATCACGGCCGGAATGGGCCTTGCCGCCCTTGGCGTGGCCGGCCCCGCGTCGGCGGCTCAGCAGCAGCCCATGGACGGGATGAGCAAGCCGACGAGCTGCCGCTACGAGGTCACGGCCAGCGCGTTGCACGTGCGCGAGAGGCCGCAGGGCAAGATCCTCGGCAGCCTGCCCCGTGGCAGGAAGTTCACCGGTAGCTGCAAGACCACCAGGGGCTACGTCCAGATCTTCAGCGTCACGCCCAGCAAGTTCAACCACAAGTGGGTGTACGGGCGCTACGTCAAGAGGATCCCGCACGGCGGCATCCCGGCCGGTGCCGGTGGCGCCTCCGTGTCGCCGGACTACCTGATGGCCGGCGCCGGGCTCGGCGCGATCGCCCTCGGCGGCGGGCTGGTGCTCACGCGGCGTCGCCGGGTCTCGGCGGACAGCTGAGCGCATGATCCGGCACAGGCGCGGCGGCCACCTCCGTTACCTGCAATGGGGAGTGGCCGCCGCCCTCATCCTCGGCGGCGGCCATCTGTTCGTCGAAGGGCTGCGTACCAGCGCGCCGCCACGGCCGCCGGCGGCGGGGGCGGTGGCCACCGCCCCCGCGCCGGGGCCGGCCCCGACCCAGGCGCTGCTGCGATCGGCTCCGAAACGGATCGAGATCCCCCGCATCAAGGTGCGCGCTCGCGTGACCGGGCTCGGGCTCAACCGCGACGGGACGCTGGCCGTCCCGCCGCTGAGCCGGGTCGACGAGGCGGGCTGGTACAAGGAGGGGCCCTCACCCGGCGAGCCCGGTCCCGCCGTGATCGTCGGCCATGTCGACTCGCGCACCGAGGCCGGCGTGTTCTACAGGCTCGGCGCTCTGCGGCCGGGGGCGCTCGTCCGGGTGCGCCGCGAGGACGGCACCAGCCCGCGGTTCAAGGTCTACCGGATCGAGAGCCGGCCGAAGGACGACTTCCCCACCGACCGCGTGTACGGGGGCACGACGCGGCCGGAGATCCGCCTGATCACGTGCGGCGGGCGGTTCGACGGCGACCGCGGTCACTACACCGAGAACGTCATCGTCTACGGGTACCTGGTCTGACCGCGTTCGCGGCGGACCCGCCGGTCAGCTCCTCAGGAACGCCAGCAGGTCCTTGTTGAACATCTCCTTGTAGCCCGGGACCAGGGTCAGGCCGTGCGGGCCGTCCTCGTACACCTTCAGGGTGGCGTCGGGAATGATCTGGATGGCCTTGCGGGAGGTGCCGTCGATCGGGACGATCTGGTCGTCGTCGCCGTGCACCAGCAGCGTCGGGATGTCGAACGCGCGCAGGTCGTCGTGGAAGGCCGTCCGGGAGAAGGCGTCCACGCACTTCACGCCCGCCTGGATGCTCTCCTGCATCCCCATGCGCCAGAACGCGTAGCGGTTCCCCTGGGTGACGCGGTTGTCGGGGCGGTTGGCGCCGAAGAACGGCTCGGAGGCGTCCATCCAGTACTGGGAGCGTTCCCCGAGGATGCCCCGCTTGATGTCCTCGAAGACCTTCTCCGGTACGCCCTCCGGGTTGTCCGGGCCCTTGATCATGAGCGGCGGGATGGCGCCGACCATGACCGCCTTGCGCACCCGGGACGTGCCGTGCCTGCCGATGTAGCGGGCCAGCTCGCCGCCGCCCATCGAGTGCGCGACCAGCGTGAGGTTCCGCAGGTCCAGCGTGCTGATCAGGTCGTTGAGGTCGTCGGCGAACGTGTCGAAGTCGTAGCCGTCCCAGGGCTGGCTCGAACGGCCGTGGCCGCGCCGGTCGTGGGCGATGCCCCGGAATCCCGTGTCGGCGACGCACTTCATCTGGTCGTCCCACGCGTCGGCGTTCAGGGGCCACCCGTGCATGAAGAGGACGGGGTCCCCCTGGCCCCAGTCCTTGTAGTAGATCTCCTGATTATCACGCGTGGTGATGAACGGCATCGATTCCCCCGATGTGCTTTTCGTGGTCGTCGTACCGCACCGCTATACCCGGACCGACCACACAAAATAGACAAGCCGGGGTCGCTCAATCTTTACCCGAACACCAGACACCGCTTACCGGACGCCGCACACCGGAAACCGCAACCGCGGCGCGGGGATGAGGCTTCGCCGTTATCGCCTCATCCCCGCCACCTGATCGGCCGCGCGCCTCCGCTCGGCGACCGCGGCCGCGCTCAGGCCCAGGGGCGCGGGAAGGTGTCGCCGTCCAGGCGGTCGCCGGGCGTGAGGCCGAGGTCGTCGGTCACCGGGTGGCCGGCGCCCGAGTAGGTGGTCTCGGCGTCGATGTAGATGGTGACGTGCGCGAGCCGGGCCGTCCCGGTCCGGTTGGGCAGCGCCATGTGGCCGGTGTAGCCACTGTGGAAGGTGCAGTCCCCGGCCCGGAGCGGGAGGGTGACGCGGGGCGCCCACCGCAGGGACGGGTCGGCCTCGAACAGGTCCTCCGAGTCGTGCAGGTCCTGCGGGCGCAGGTCGGTCCGGTTCTGGGTGCCGGGCAGGAAGGTCATGCATCCCCGTTCCGGCGGGACGTCGACCAGGGCGATCCACGCCGACAGGGCCAGGCGGTCGCCGGCGTGCGGCCAGTACGGGCGGTCCTGGTGGAACTCCGTGGCCGCGTTGCTGTGCGGCTCCTTGACCAGCATCTGGTCGTGCCACAGCCGCAGCGGGAACCCGGCGAGCTGCTCCGCGATCCGGCCGAGCCGCGGGCTCAGCGTGAGCTCGCGCAGCACCGGGTCGCGCCGCCAGACGTTGACGAGCTGGCTGAACACGGCGCCGGTCTCCAGGCTCTCGGAGCGATGGGCCTCCAGGTAGCCCTCGGCGGCCGTTCTGAACCGCTCGACCCCGGCCTCGTCCAGGACCCCGCGGATTCGGACGAAGCCGTTCTCGCGGTAGGCCGCCACCAGTTCCTCCGAGACCCGGCCTTCGGCGTCCACATCGGTGATCATCGTGTCGCTCATCATGGGAAACCTCCTCGATCGGTGTGCGTCCAGCCTCACCGAGAGGCACCGCCACGGGCTAGGCCGATTCCGGCGAGCAGTCGTACGATCCCGACATGGTGACCACCCTGCACGAGCAGGCGCTGTTCGCCGACGGACCCATCTGGGGCGGGCGGCACCGCCTGACCGCCGGCGTCGAGCCGCACACCCACGACTTCCTGGAGATCGCGATCGTCGGGCCGGGCGGCGGGCGCCACGTCACCAGCGCGGGCGAGCGCCCGCTGCGGCACGGGGACGCGATCGTGGTGCGTCCCGGGGCCTGGCACGCGTTCCGGGACTGCGCCGACCTCACCGTCGCGAACTGCTGCCTGTCGGAGCACGCCCTGCGCGCCGAGCTCTACCAGTTGCCGGCGCTGCGCAGGCTGCTGTGGACGGACCCGGTGGCGTCGGGGGCCCGGGGCGTGGCGGTCCGATCCCTCGACCCTCCGGACGCGGACGAGGCGATCGCGCAGATCGAACTGCTCGAACGCGACCTGGAATCCGGCCGCCGCCCCGGCAGGACGCTCGGCCGCCTGATCACCGTGCTGGGAATCCTGACCGACGGCACCGACCGCGGCGGTCCCGAGGACGCCGGTCTGGAGGCGGCGGTCCATCCCGCCGTGGCCGCGACCATCGCCCGTCTCGAAGCGGCGCCCTCGGCCCCGTGGCGGCTGGACGAGCTGGCGGAGGCCGTCAACCTGGACCCCGCCTATCTGGGACGGCTGTTCCGGCGGTACCTCGGCCTCTCGCCGCTCGGCTTCCTGGCCCGGGTGCGGGCCGAGCGGGCGGCGTCGCTGCTGGTGAACTCGGCGCTGCCGGTCGCGCGGATCGGGGCGAGCGTCGGCTGGGACGACCCGACGTACTTCGCCCGGCGTTTCCGGAGCCTGGTCGGGCTGACCCCCACCGAGTACAGGCGGCGCAACAGGTCCGGCCCGGCGGGGCCGTAAAGCGCGCCCGCGTTCGGCCGTTCCCTTCGCGTTTTGGCACGATCCGGCCGTTTCACGAATACCCGCAGCACAAGAGAAACATCCGATTTACCCGCGAAGCGGACCACGATGTCGATCATCGAATGACGCGGGATGGCCGGTTCTTGCCTTTTCTCCGGCGTGGTCGTGCTCCGATGGCCTCCGGGCCGTAATCTTCTGCCAGGGCACACGGGGGTCCCATGGTGAAGCTGAGCGTCGAAGAACAACGGCGGCTTCTCGACGTCCTTCTGGAAATCGAGGAACTGTCCAGCGGCGAAGGACGCAGGAGCATGCTCGCGATCGCCGGGCTCGGGCGTCTCGCGCGGCACATCAGGCTGGAGGGGTCGGCCTACCTGTCGATCGGGCACATCGTCACCTACCTGGCCGGTTACGGGCGCGACGAGCGCGGCCAGGAGGTGCTGGGCCTGTTCCTCAACGCGGTGAAGCCGGTGGCCGGGCCGGAGCGGCAGCGGGTGCTGAGCGAGCTGATGACACGGCACGCGATGATGACGCCGGTCGCCGACCTCCCGCCGGTCGGGGACTGGCGGGGCGGCGCGGCCCCGGCCCCGCCACCCGAGAAGATCATCGTCGCGAACACGCTCCGGCCGATCGCGTTCCTCGCGCACGCGCTGGAGGTGGCCCGCCCGGTCGCGCTCGTCACGGTCGACGGCGGCGGCCGCACGATGCTCGGCACGGGGTTCCTCGTCGCGCCCGACCTCATGGTGACCTGCGCGCACGTGGTGCCCTCGCCGGAGGCCCTGGCGGGGACGACCGTCTGCTTCAACCACGAGGACGACAGGTTCGGCAACGCCCTGGAGAGGTCCGAGTACACGCCGGCCCCCGGCGGGCTCTTCCACGCCGACCGCCGGCTCGACTTCGCGATCTTCGAGCTGCGGGGCTCGCCCGGCGAGCGCTGGGGATGGCTGGCCTGGGAGGAGCCCCGGATCGCGGCCGGCGAGCGGGTGAACATCATCCAGCACCCGGGCGGCCGTCCCAAGCAGATCGCGATGCAGAGCAACTTCGTCGAGTACGTCGGCGGCGACGTGGTGCAGTACGTGACGGCCACCCTCCCGGGATCGTCGGGGTCGCCCGTCTTCAACGACTCCTGGCAGGTGTGCGCGGTGCACCGGGCCGGCGGCGACCTGGTCGACCCCGCCACCGGCGAGTTCACCTACAGGAACGAAGGGGTCCTGATGTCGAGCGTCCTCCGAGCGCTTCCCTCCCCCGCCCGTGACCGCCTGAACGCCGCCCCGACGCTCACGTGAGCGAGCACGCGGAGCACTTGAGGCATCTCACGGAGCTGCTGGGCTCGCTGCCCGGCATGCTCGACAGGGACGCGCGCACCCACCTGATCGGCGTGCTGCGCGCCTCCGGGACGCGTTTCGACCCGGTCCGCGGCGGCACCGACGAGAGCGACATCGCGGCCATCGCCGAGTACGCCGCGTCCCGTCCCGGGCTGCTGCACGAGCTTCTCGAGGCGATGTCCACGGACCATCGCGGCTCGGAGCACCACCACGCCGCGATGCGGTACTGCCAGGAGGTGCTGCCGTCGCAGTGGTTCACGCTCTGGCAGCGCGACACCCTGATCGACCTGCTGCGCCGCACGCTGGAGCGGGATCAGGCCCCGTGGCGCTCGGTGGAGCGGCTGTACCGGGCCGCGCTCTCCCGCCCCGGGGCGGGCACCGGCGCGCCGCACGACGCGGACGGCCTGATCCGTGCGCTGGAGCTGCTCCCCGTCCCCCGCTCGGACGGCCGGGAGCGGCTGCATCCCCTGCTGTCCTTGCTGTGCCTGCTCGACGAGCGGTACGGGGAGCTGACGCTGGTCACCACGTCGGCGGATCTGCCGGTGAAGCGCTTGGCCCGGGAGATCGCCGATCTCATGGGCGGCGACCAGCCCCTGCTGCTGTTGCGGCGCCGCCGCGACGGTCACGACGCCGCCGCGCGCGCTCCGGCCCGTCCCACGCTGGTGGTACGGCTCGCGCCCAAGGGCACCGATCAGCGGCGGTTCCTGCTGGACACCTGGTTCATGTGGGACGAGGACGGCGGCGCCCGCTGCACCCGGCTCGACCCCGCGGCGGCCGACCTCGACGCCGCCACGGCCACCGGCGACGACGCCCAGGAGGCGCTGAGCCTGGAGCGTGTCCGGGAACTGGTGCCCCACCTGCTGGAACAGGCGCTGGAACACAAGCACCAGAACCAGATCTCCGCCTCCGACCAGCTGGTCATCGAGTTCATCCTGCCGCGCGGCCTCATGGCCGAGGACGTGCACCTGTGGCTCGGCGACACCGACCAGCACGACTCCTTCCTCGGCCTCGACTATCCCGTGGTGGTGCGCGATCTGGTCAGGCAGCGTTCCTGGCGGCTGCTGGACAAGGCCCGCGCGCGCTGGGAGGCGATCGCCGAGGGCCGTCACACCGCGGGCGTGCCGCACCGCTGGGTCGGCTGCGCCGAGACCGAGGCGCATCGGCACGAGCTGCGGCGGGACCTGTTGCTGCATCGCGACTGGGTGTCGGTGGGGCTCTGCTCGCCCGCCCCGGGTGACCGCTCGTCCCTGCGGACCGCGCTGGACGAGGGCGTTCCCATCGCGGTGTGGCGCACGGCGGGCTGCACCGCGCGCGTCCACGGCACGGATGGGGCCCGCGACACCTCCGTGGACCCGTCCCAGAACGGGCTGTGCGAAGGCGCGCGGTTCCGGCTTGAGCTCACCACGTGCCTCGACGGCACGCGGCTGGACGACCTGCAAATGACCCTGTACGAGAAACGCAAGGTCGCGCTGCTCGCGGACAAGCCCCTGCGGCATCTGGCGGTGCTCTGGGACGACCCCACCCGAAGCCCGCCGCGCGAGCGCCTCGGACGGGCGGCCCCCTAGGAGTGAGTGCAGTGAGCGACTGGCTGATCTATCGCGGCGATGGCGAGCCCCACGACGGCATCGGGCGCCTGCCACCGCCGCCGCCCTGGCGCAGGTTCGATCCCGTGCGCAGCCGTCTGGGCACGGAACGGGCCACCACCTACCGTGCCAGCACGGAGGAGATCGAACTGGTCAACGCGGCGCTGTATCTGCGCCGCCCGCTGCTGGTGACGGGCAAGCCCGGTACGGGCAAGTCGACCCTCGCCTACAGCGTCGCCCACGAGCTGCGGCTGGGCGACGTCCTGTACTGGCCGATCACCAGCAGGTCCACGCGCCAGGAGGGGCTCTACAAGTACGACGCGATCGCCCGCCTCCAGGACACCACGTTCTGGGAGCGGGCCGCCGGGGCGGGCGAGGCGCTGGACGCCCCGGACGCCGACCCGCGCGACATCGGCCGGTACTTGCGGCTCGGCGCGCTCGGCACGGCGTTCCTGCCCGGGAAGCAGCCACGGGTGCTGCTGATCGACGAGCTGGACAAGAGCGACATCGACCTGCCCAACGACCTGCTCACGCTGTTCGAGGAGGGCGAGTACGAGATCCCGGAGCTGATGCGGGCCGCCAAGCGGCAGCCCGAGGTGCGGGTGCTGACCCATGACGGGAGCGAGTACGCGACGATCACCGGGGGCAAGGTGCGCTGCGAGGCGTTCCCGCTGGTCATCATCACCAGCAACGAGGAGCGCGAGTTCCCGCCCGCGTTCCTGCGGCGCTGCCTGCAACTGCGGATCAAGCCGCCGGACCGGGAGCGGCTGACCGCGATCGTCCGCTCGCATCTGGGCGCGGAGCTGGCGGCCGAGGGCGAGTCGCTGATCGAGGACTTCGAGCGCCGCAGGGCCGACGGCGACCTGGCCACCGACCAGCTCCTCAACGCCATCTACCTGAACTACTACGGAAGCTGGCCGGACGGCAGGGACCGCCTGATCGAGATGGTGCTCCAGCATCTGCGGACGATGGACGGCTGACCATGACCCTGCCGCGCCTCGTCCAGTTGCTTCGGGATCTCGGTGCCGATCCCGGTGAGGACGATCTGCGCGACGTGCTCTGGCTGGCGCGGCACATCACCGTCCGGTCGCGGGAACCGGAGCCCGCGCCGCCCGCGCCACCGCCTGACCCGGTGAACTCGCGGGAACCGCGGGAGCCCGCGCCGCCATCGGAGCGCACCGGCGCGCCCGCCGCCCTGCCCGCCACTCCGCCCGCCGCTCTGTCCGCCGCCCTGTCCGCGCCCGCGGCCCTGCACCTTCCCCCGGAGCTGGACGCGGGACCGGTCCCTGCCAGCGCGACGCCCGTCCGGGCTCCCCTTCCCCCGGGGATCGCCCGTCCGCTGCCGCTGAGCCGGGCGCTGCGCCCGCTCAAGCGCACCGCGCCGTCCCGCACCGAGACCGTCCTGGACGAGGAGGCCACGGTCGGGCGGATCGCCGACGAGCGGATCTGGGCGCCCGTCCTGGTCCCGGCGCGGACCCGCTGGCTGGACCTGGCCCTGGTGATCGACGGGCACCGGTCCATGGAGCTGTGGCACCAGCTCGCCGGGGAGCTGCGCGCGCTGCTGGAGGAGACGGGCGCGTTCCGGGACGTGCGCACCTGGGTGATGGAGCGGCAACCCGGCGGGCAGGGCGCGCGAAGCGGGCTGGGCGTACGGCCGCGCTCACCCGGCACGGCCGCGCGGCGTCCCGGCGCGGTCTTCGACGGCCATGGGCGGCAGGCCGTCCTGGTGTTCAGCGACTGCACCGGGCCGGAATGGTCGTCGGGCGACGCGCACCGCATGCTGGCGGGCTGGGCGCGGCGCGGACCGGTCGCCATCTGCCAGCCGCTGCCTCAGCGCCTGTGGGAACGATGCGCCGCCCGCCCCGTCCCCGTACGGCTGCACGCGGGCGCGCCGGGGCTGCCCAACACCCGTCTGCGCTGGTCCGGTTTCGAGGCGCCCGCCCCGGAGAACGGCGCGTTCCCGGTGCCGGTGCTGGAGATCGAACCGGCCTGGCTGGGCTCGTGGGCCCGGTTGCTGACCGGCGCGGGCACCGGCGGCGTCGACGGCATGGCGGTGCTCGTCGACCCGGACGAGGGCGATCCCGACCCGTGGCCGCCCGACGAGGACGACTCCGCGCTCGCGCCCGCCGAACGGGTCGCCAGGTTCCAGGCCACCGCGTCGCCGGGCGCCTTCCGCCTGGCGACCTGCCTGGCCGCGGCCCCGGTCAGCCTGCCGGTGGTCCGCCTGGTGCACGAGGCGATGGCGCCCGTGCCGCGTGGCTCGCAGATCGCCGAGGTCATGCTCGGAGGGCTGCTGCGGCGGGTCGGGACGGCGCCGCCGGGGACCGCGCCCGACCAGGTCCGCTACGACTTCCTGCCGGGAGTGCGCGAGGAGCTGTGCAACGGGCTCTCGCTGCCCGAGGCGCTGCGGGTGCTGGAGGCGGTGTCGGCGCTGGTCGGCGCGCGCCTGGGACAGAACCGCGACTTCCGCGCGTTCATCGCCGGCGCCGGCATCGAGGGCGACTACCTCCTCCAGGACGAGAGCCTGCCGTTCGCCCATGTCGCCGAGCAGGTGCTGCGGCGCTTCGGCGGCCGGTACGCGCGCAAGGCCGACGAGCTCAAGGCGATGCTGGGCGAGAACGCCACCTCCGGCACCACCGCCCCGAGCCCGGCTCCGGCGCCGCGCGTCCCGTTCGCGGCCCGCCGCGCCCCGCACATCTGCCCGTACTGCTACGACCGGTTCGCCGAACGCGACATCAGGTTCCGCTGCACCGGCGAACCCCGCCCGGACGGGCGGGTGTGCGCGGCGCGGCTGGACGGGATCCAGTACGAGCGGACCGGTTACCGGCGCCCGCAGCCCCCCGTGTTCGGCGGGCGGGGCCGCGCCGAGCAGGCCGTGTGCCCCGACTGCGGCGGCACCACCCGCATCCGGGTGTGCCCGGCCTGCCACAGCACGCTGCCCCCGCGCTTCGCCAAGATGCCGAGCCGGCTCCTCGCCCTGGTGGGCCCGCGCGAGGCGGGCAAGACCGCGTACATGACGGTGCTGGTCCACGAGCTTCAGCACACCGTCTCGTCACTGCTGGACGCGACGCTGGTGGGCGCGGACGACACCACGCGGCAGCGGTTCCGCCGCTACTACGAGTGGCCGCTGTACCAGGAGGCGCGCCTCCCGGAGGTCACCAGGCCCTCGGGGCCGCAGGGCGTCTCGCCGCTGGTCTTCCAGTTCTCCCTGCCCCGGCGCGGGATCCTGCCGCGGCGCGGGGTGACCGAGACGCTGCTGTCGTTCTACGACACCGCCGGGGAGCACTTCGCCTCCGCCGAACGGCTCGACCGCGTCGCGCGCTATCTCCAGGGGGCGGACGGCGTCCTGCTGATGCTGGACCCGCTCCAGCTCGTCCAGGCACGGCTGCACGCCCAGCCGGGCACGCCGCTGCCCGCGCGGCCCCGGGACGCCGAGCAACCGATCACCGTGCTGAACCGGATCACCCGGACGCTGCTGGACGGCGGCGCGATCGTCGACAAACCGGTCGCGGTGGTCTTCTCCAAGATGGACGCGCTGGCGCACGGGTTCCCGGCGTCCAGCCCCCTGCGGCAGCCGCCGGCCGGGTACCCGGCGTACGCCGAGGACGACGGCCGCGAGGTGCACGAGCAGGTGCGGGGCCTGCTGGACGACTGGGGCGCCGCCGGCATCGACACGATCATGTCGGAGCACTACCGCCGCTTCCGCTACTTCGGCGTGTCCGCCCTGGGCGGCCCGCCCACGCACGACAACAGGGTGGCGTCCGGTGTGCGTCCCCACCGGGTCACCGACCCGTTCCTCTGGCTGCTCAGCCAGTTCCGCATGATCCCCGCATGGCGTGACTGAGAGGACCCGGATGGCGTTGCGGCAGCTCTACTACACCTCGTGCGAACGGGGGCTCTCCGACTACGCGGGCTTCCAGTTCAACGCGGCCAGCCCCGGGATCTCGCCGGTCGCGATGCGGGAGGTGGAGCAGCTGACCGTCTACGAGGCCCCCACCGGCCTGATGTCCCCCGACGGGACGCTCCCGCTGGACGCCTACCCCGTCAACCTGCTGCACACCCGCGCCGAGCACGCCGAGCGGCCCGGCGCCACCCTCACCGCCCGCGTCGCGTTCACCGGCGTCGACTTCTCCAACCGTCCCGGCAACTACTTCGCGCACACGCTGATCAGCGACGACCCGCGCGCCGACTTCGCGGGCACGCTGCCCATCGAGCTGTGGGAGTCGCCGGTGTGGCGGTCGGCACCCGTGCGCGACCCCGTCCTGCCCGTCCTGCGGGACCCGCCGACGCGCGGCCCGCTGAACCGCGCGTCGGTCATCGCCTGGCTGGACGCCGAGCCGCACGCCGCCCTGCTGCCCGCGCTGCTGTCGGCGGTGGACGAGTGCATGGCTGGCAACGGGCCTCCCGTCCTGGTGAACGGCGCCGGCAGCGCGGCGGTCGCGCACTGGGTCGCGGCGGTGTCGTACCTGCTGGGGGACGCGCTGGCGGCGGACCTGACCTTCTCCACCTACAGCCACAGCCCCGAGTACTGCGGCACCCACATGATCGGGACGGTCGGCCGGTCCGGCGGCCTCGCCCCCGGCGGCCTGCTCCTGTTCGACATGGCGGAAGGCGGTGAGCCCGGCGTGCGGCCGCATCCGGCGGCGACCCTGCTGGCCAGGGTGGGGATCGCCGCCGCCGGGGAGCTGTGGCGGGCGGCGCCCGAACTGCGCGCCGGAGCCGGCGGCTCGCTCGTCCAGTGGTTCCCCGCGCTGGCCGCCGCCGCGATGCGCGCGAAGGTGCCGCTGCTGGACGCCGAGCTGGACGCGGCGGTCGGCTGGCTCTGGGACGCCCGCGGCATGGCCGGGGACGCGACGCTGAGCGCGATGGTCGACGCGTCGCTCGCCCAGCCCCTCGCCCGTCTCGGGCAGGCGCGGCAGCGGCAGCTCATGGAGATCGCGCGCAAGCTCGACGGGGACCGCGCCGCCCACATCGAACGCCTGCTGCTCGACGACGCGCTCGAACGGCTCCGCGCGGGCCGCCTCCCGGGTGCGATCGTGCCGCTGCGCGACGCCGGGGGCCGCAGCCTCGCCGGGGAGGCGTGCGCGCGGTGGCTGCCGGACGCCGGCGCGGAGGCGGCGCTGGACCTGCTCGGCTGGGCCGCCGACGCCAACGCGCTCGTCCCGGGCGAGGTCGTGCGCGCCTGCGGGAACGGCGCGCTCACCTCCGCCGTGCTCTCCGGACGGCCGCCCGCGCGGCTGGAGGACGCGGCGCGCGCCTGGCCGGCGCTGCGCCGGGGACTGCTGGACGGGCTCGCCGCGCGCTCCACGGCGGAGCGGCGCGCCGCCTTCGCCGCGCTGCCGGTGCGGATGTTCGACCGGGACGACCTCGCCGATCGGCCCGCCCTCGAAGTCGACTGGCTGATCGAGCACGCCCGGCAGGGCGAGGGCGCCGCGGCGGACGTGCTGCCGCTGATCGCGCGGGTGTCCCGGCACAGCGTCACCGGTGAGCTGCTGACCCTGCTGTGGCCGGAGGGCCGCTGGCCGCCCGAGGACGCGGCCCGGCTGGTGGCGGCACTGCCGGGCGAGGCGTTCGGCGGCGGGCCGCTGGGCCGGTGGCTGGCCGCCGCCCTGCACGATCCGCCGGGTCCGGGCCGTCCCGACGAACCCTGGACGGACCTGCTGGAACAGATCATCACGGTGCGTCCGGCGCTGCCCGAGGCCGACCTGGCGAGCGCGGAGCGGATGCTGGAGATCGCCACCCGGCTGCGCCGCATCCACGCCTCGCCGATGCCGCCGCGGGAGGAGTCGCTGCTGGAGTTCTACGCCGCCCACGCCGAGGGCGGACCGGACCTGCGCACCTTCCTGGACCGCAGGCTGCCGGTGATCATCACCCGGTATCCGGCGAACACCACCTCGGTGGAGCGCTGCCCCGACCAGGTGTTCCACGCGCTGTGCGCGCACCTGCGCGAACGGCTGGCGACCGGACCGGCCGAGCGCGACCTGGCGGCCTGGACGTACCTGCTGATGAAGCACCTGATCAGGGAGAACGCCCGGTACCGCGCGCGGCTGCTGGAAAGCGAGGCGCTGGTGCCGGCCGTCCCGTCGTGGCCGCACCGCGAACTGCGCGCGGTGGCCGCCGTCGTCCAGGAGCGGGGCAGCGAGAACGACGCCCGCGCCTTCGAGCTGTGGGCCCGCACCAACCGGCCCGAGACGCCCGGCCGGCTCGGCCGCTTGTTCAGGCGTCCGTGAGGGGCGGGTGCCATGCTCGTCGTGCTCTCCGTCCTCCTCCAGGCCATCCCGGTGCTCCTCGCGGTCGTGTACCGGCTGGTGATCGGCATGTACCTGGGCGTCCACTCCTTCGGCACCGCGTACGGGCGAGCGCTGGTCGAGGCGCTCGTGACCGATCCCGTCCCGGCGGTGCGGGCCGAGCCGGAGCGGGAAGAGGCGGAGCGGGAAGAGACGGGGGCGGCCGAAGGGCCCGTCCCGGTCGCTCAGGGGAGACCGGCCGACGATCGCGGCGTGGCCGTGCCCGGGTACTTCTCCGGGCCGGTCCGCGCGGACCTGCGCCGCGCCGCCCGGCTCGCCGTGCGCCGGTACCGGAAGGCGACTCTGGACCGGTTCGTCGACCTGGTGCAGCGGCACAGCGGCCTCGACGCCCTCCTGGTGTGGATACTGGTGGGGGCGGAGCTCGTCGGCCTCACGCTGGGCGGCCTCGCCGGCACCGTCATCTTTCTCGTCACCGGGCTCGGGCATGCGGTCGCGGTCGTGGCCGTGCTCCTGGTCGCCGTCCCGGCGGCGTGGGCGATACGCGCACTGGACACCGTCGTGCGCCTCATCTCCGGCAAGCACAGACCGCTGTGCGGCACCTGCCAGAAGGCGGCGCCGCTGCCCATCTACCGATGCCCCGGCTGCGGCGCTGCCCACCATGACACCCGGCCCGGCACGTACGGGGTCCTGCGGCGTCACTGCTCCTGCGGCACCGCGCTGCCCACGCTCGTGATCCGGTCGGGCGGACTGGACGCGTACTGCCCGTCCTGCGGTCAGCCCCTGCCGCGCGGCGCGGGCGCCACCCCGGAGATCGTGGTGGCCTTCACCGGCAGCGTCGGCACCGGCAAGACCAGGCTCATGCGCGCCATCACCCGAAGCCTGCGCGAGATCGCCGAGGACGCGGACGACACGGTGGAGGCGATCGACGGCACCGGCGAGCGGCTGGCCGCGATCGACGCGCGGCTGGAGGCCGCCGGCGACACCGCGCCCACGCCGCCCGCCGTGAGGCCGCAGGGCTACCGGCTGCGGCTGCGGCTGAACACCGGCCCGCAACGGCTGTTCTACCTCTTCGACCCTCCGGGCGAGCTCACCTACGACTCGGTGCGCGGGCGGGACCAGAAGTACCTGGCCGACACCGACGTCCTGGTGCTGGCGATCGACCCGCTGGCGGTGGAGCGGTTCTGGGCCGGGCTGCCGCCCCGGGACCGGCAGCGCCTCGACCGGCAACGCTCCGACCCGCGCGCCGAGGGGCTGGCCTTCGAGACCACCTTCACCTGCCTGCGCCAGATGGGCGCGCGTCTCAAGAGGATCTCCCTGGCCGTGGTGGTGACCAAGGCGGACCTGCTGGCGAGCACCGGCGTCGCCGGCCGGATGCCGGACGCGGAGCATGTGCGCGACTGGCTCTGCGACCCCGACGGCCTGGGGCTCGGGAACACGGCCAGGCTCGCGGAGCAGTACTTCGGCGAGGTCGCCTACTTCAGCACCGCCGCCGTGGACGGCGAGGCCGGGACGGACCCGAGCGTCCGGCGCCTGACCCGCTGGATGTTGGAGCGCCAGGGCATCCTCTACACCCAGGAATCCCATGCGTGACAAGCCCTACGCCCCTGCCCGGCTGCTCGTCCTGGTCCTGAGCCTGACGATCGCCGTGGCCGCGCTCGCGCTGCTGCTCCGCCTCTGCTCCCCGCTCCCCTAGCCGTCCGGCGCGCGTGGCACCGCGTCCGGCACGGGCCTTCAGGAGCGGGGACTGATCGTGAGGGCCGTGCGGTCTCCCTTGGACTCGCCGAGGTCGATGCGGATCCCGCCGGTCTGGATGTTGCCGCCGCCGCTGATGGACGAGGTGAAGCCCGTGGTCGTGTTGGTGACCGAGAAACGCTCGCCCGCGCTGAGGACGAGCAGCGGGCCGGTGTCGAACTTCTTGTCGAAGCGCAGCTCGTCGCCCCGTTTGACGACGACCTCGCAGGTGCCGTCGCGGCAGGCGTCCAGGTTCCGGCCGTCCGCGGCGTCGTCGAGGGACGCCAGGGTGGGCGACGGTGACGGCTGGGGAGCGGTGCTGGTCGCCGGGGCGGCCTTGGGAGTGGTCGGTGCGGGCGGGGGCGCCGCCGACTCGTCGCCTCCACAGGCTGCGGTGAGCAGGAGGACGGGGAGCAGGGCGGTGGCGTAGAGGCCCTTGGGGGTAACGATCACGGGACGACTTTACTCGCCTACTGTACGTGTTGTCCCAAATCCGCGGCGACTCGCGCCGGGAGCCTCCCGTCCTCGCCGGGAGACCGGTCACCCGGCCGGAGGGGTGCTCGTCCAGGTGAAGTCGGCGGCGATGGGGAAGTGGTCGGACAGCATGCGGCCACGGTCGTCCCGGAAACCGGAGTCGAGGTTGGCGTAGCGGGTGGCGTCGAGCGTCACCCCCGTGCCGCTCCTGTAGAGGATCTTGTCGACCACCTCGCACTCGACGCCCGGGTCCGTTCCCGGGCAGCCGAGGTCGGGCGTGCCCGGCGCGGGCGCGACACCGCCGCGGACGAGCCGTACCCACACGTCGGTCAGCCCGTTGTCGGCGGCGAACTGGGCGATCCTGTCGCCCGTCCGGGTGTACCGGGTGTTGGTGTCGCCCATGACCAGCACGGCGTTCCCC
This sequence comes from Actinomadura sp. SCN-SB, assembly GCF_043906805.1. NCBI lineage: Bacteria > Bacillati > Actinomycetota > Actinomycetes > Streptosporangiales > Thermomonosporaceae > Actinomadura > Actinomadura sp. SCN-SB. The sequence goes on from NZ_JBIMPP010000032.1 coordinate 54,326, forward strand.
GCCGAATGGGCGCGGATGTAGGACGTCAGCTGGGCGAGGTTGCCACGGCGCGCCCACTCGTCGCCCGCCGTGTCCCCCGCGTCGGCGTGCAGGTTGTAGACGTCCAGGTGCACGCCCTCGGCAAGCCGTACGCGGAGGAAGGTGAAGCCCTTGGGGGTCAGGCAGTCGGCCTGGTTGATGAAGCAGCGGTCCCAGGTGATCCGGTCCAGGTCGCTGTAGGGCAGGTGCGACAGGGTGTTGAGCCCGCTGCCGAAGCCCGCGCCACCCGTGGTCGGCGTCCGGTACGCGTGGCCGTCGGCCGCGTACAGGTACGCGTGGTAGTTGAAGTCCTCCTGGACGTTGACGATGTCGAACGGCCCGATCCGCTGCCCGATGGCGGTGGTCGCGGGCGCCCGCGGCTTCGGCGCGCTCGACAGGAAGTCGGGGAGACCGGCGATGTTGTAGGTGAGCGCCCTGAAGGTCCCGGAGGCGAGGGCGCCCGCGTGGGCGGGAGACGTCCCGGCGAGGGGAACGACGGCGATCAGGGCGGCGAGGGCGGACAGGACGGCGAGGGCGAGAATGCGGGGACTCTGACGCACGGGGAGCTCCGAGCCCATCGGTGAGGCCCATCTGTGAGGAAGGTTCGGACTACGGCCGCAACGTAACCCGGCCCCCGGGCGCCGACAAGCGGCGGTCCCGCCGCCCGGTGAGGCCGCCGCCCGCCGCGGCGAGGCCCGGTGACCGCACCGCCGCGGACCGTGGGACGATCAGCGCATGACCGCCGACGCGCAGGCCATCCAGCCGAACACCTGGACGCCCCTCCTCGGCACGGACGTGGAGATCCTCATCGACGGCGTCGCGGGCGGCCTCCAGGTGGACGCCGAGGGGTACCGCAACGCCCACGGCGAGACGCTCGCCCAGTTCACCCTCGTGCTGAACACCGGCGAGAGGATCGCGATCCGCGCCCCCGCGCAGGCCGTGCTCTGGGTGGACCCGCCCGTGGACGACTCGTGACCTGACGCCTCGGCGCCTTCTCACCGCGGTTGGTCCGGTTCGTTCGCTAATGTTGCCGGATGACGGACATCTTCGATGACCTCGCCGCCGATTACGAGCAGCTCGACCGCGTTCTCGCCACGCTCACCCCCGCCCAGTGGGACAGCCCGTCGGCCGCCGAAGGATGGAGCGTCGCCGACGTGGTCCTGCACCTGGCGCAGTCGGAGGAGCTGGTCGCGGCCTCGATCGCCGGGGACGAGGAGGCGTTCGCGGCGGCGCTGCCGGGCAAGGTCGACGACTCGGCCGGCAGCCTGGTCGCGGCGCAACGCGGCATCTCCCCTGCCGACCTGCTGGCACGCTGGCGCGCGGTCGCCTTCCCCCTCCCGCAGGCGTTGCGCGCCCAGCCCAAGGGGACACGCCTGCGGTGGGTCACCAACCGCGTCTCCCCCGCGTCCCTGGCCACCACGCGCCTCGCCGAGAACTGGACCCACGCGCACGACATCACCGACGCGCTCGGCATCGCCTACCCCGACACCGCCCGGCTGCGTCACATCGCCTGGCTGGGCCACCGCACGCTGCCCTACGCGTTCGCAGCGGAAGGCATCGACGGCGGCCCGGTGTACTGCGAACTCACCGCCCCCGACGGCCGGACCTGGACGTTCGGTGACCCTGACTCGCCCTCCACCATCACCGGCTCCGCCGCCGAGTTCTGCCGCGTCGGGGCCCGCCGCCTTCCGGCGGCCGAGTCGGCGCTGAAGGCGACGGGGCCGCACGGACCTCAGGCGCTCGCCGTCCTCAGGAACTACGCCCTCTGAGGCGGAGAGGGTGCCGCACCGCGGCGGCCGCCGGTCAGGACTGCTTGAGCGGGGTGCCGTAGGTCTCGCCGAACGCGATCTGCTCGACCGGCAGCCGCGACAGCTTCGTCGGGAAGCCGCGCGCCGGGTAGCCGACCGCGATGTGCGCCGCGGTGATCACCCCGTCGGGGATGCCCAGCAGCTCCTTCACCTGCGGCTCGTAGTGGCAGAGCAGCGTGGTGACGGCGGTGGCGACGCCGTGCGAGCGCAGCGCCAGGCAGAAGCTCTGCGCGGTCGGGTAGATCGAGCCGCCGCCGACCACGCTGAGCCGGTCCAGCTCCAGGTCGGTGGGGTGCAGCCCGTCCAGCTCGGCGCAGAGGACGGCGATGGCCGGGACCTCGTGCAGGTGCTCGGCGAAGTGGTCGGCGTCGACGACCGCCTTCGGCAGCGCGCCGACCGCGACGTCACCGGACTCGATGCCCGCCAGGTACGCCTTCCAGGGCTCCAGGTACCAGTCGCGCAACCGCCGCTTCTTCTCCGGGTCGCGCACCACCACCCAGCGCACGGGCTGGCGGTTGCCGCCCTGCGGGGAGAACCGGGCCGCCTCGAAGGCGTCCAGCAGGATCTCGTCCGGCACCGGGGCGGTGTCGAAGTAGCGGCAGGTCCCCGTGGTCTTCAGGGCCTGGATGACGTCCATGAAACCTCCATGTGGGGGAAGCGGAGTGGGCCCGGAACGGGCCCGGGGACCGGCCGCCGAGGGGACTCAGCGCTTGCGGCCTACGCCGGCGTACATCCAGATCCGGTCGAGGTCCTCCGGCAGCGGCCCGTCCGGGCGCCAGAGCGGTGACTGGACGAGGCCGGGTTCGAGCAGCTCGAAGTCTCCGAAGAGCCCCTCGATCTCGGCCTTGCCCCGCGGCACCGCGGGCGCCTTCGCCTGGCCGTAGGTGCTGGCGACCTTGAGCACCTCGTCGGTGCGGAAGTCGTGGGTGGGATGTGCCAGGACCAGGTAGCTGCCGGGCGCCATGACCTCGCGGATCGGCGCCACGATCTCTTCGGGGTCCTTGTCGGGGACGAACTGCAGCACCGACACCAGCATCGTCGCCATCGGCTTGCTGAAGTCGATGAGGTCGCGCACGTCCTCGCGGTGCACCAGTTCGGCGGAGTCGCGGACGTCGGCCTGGAGCACCCGGGTGTCGCCGTCGGCGCTGCCGGTGAGCAGGGCCCGCGCGTGAACGAGCACGATCGGGTCGTTGTCGACGTACACCACGCGGGTGTCCGGCGCGATCTCCTGCGCGATCTCGTGCACGTTGCGCTGGGTGGGCAGGCCGGCGCCCAGGTCGAGGATCTGCCGGATGCCCTGGCTCACGATGTGCCGCACGGCGCGTTGCACGAACGCGCGGTTCTGCCTGGCGATGGACCGGATCTCCGGCGCCGACTGCAACGCCGCCTCGGCGGCCTCGCGGTCGGCGGTGAAGTTGTCCTTGCCGCCCAGGTAGTAGTCGTACATCCGGGCGGGATGCGCCACATCGACGTTCAGCTCGATGGGAGCTGCATCCTCCTGCATGACCTGACCTCCAGCCGACGGCTCGCCGGCGGTAGCGCACCACAACTTCGGGAAGGCACGGCGCATTGCGGTGTTTGCGACCGTCCCGGCGGAATCGTAACGCCTCCTGATTGCAGGCGCACCGATTCGCCAACCACGAACACGGCCGAAACCGGCGCAAAAAGGCGATCTCCGTCGAGCGGGACTCCAAGGCCGGGGGCGGAAGGCCAGGTCAGGCGATCCAGCCGTCGCCGCGCGCCTCGTCCAGCGCCTGATCGGCGTTCCTGTCGCCGAGCATCTCCAGTCCGCGCACCGCCCAGAAGCGCAACGAGTCGTCCACGCTCCGCAACTGCCCGCGGAACAGTTCCAGCGCCTTCGGCGAGCGGGCCTCGGCGATGAGCTCCAGCAGCCAGCAGCGCAGGTCGTGATCATCGCGTTCGGCCTCGAACTCCGCGATCAGCTCGTCGACGTAGGCGTCGGCGTGCTCGCGCAGGAAGTCGAACGCGTCCTCCCGTACCCGCAGGTCGTTCTCCCGCATGCGGTGCATGGCCTGATCGAAACGGCGCCGCGACATACGCCGACCCTAGGGGCGCCCACCGACACGCCGGCGCACCGGCCCGGACCACCGGAAAAAGGGAAGGTGGCGGCGGCGACGGCGGGTTAGCGTCGGCATGTGGAGAGCCCTGTGGACAACGCGATGACGATCACCTGGCGCCGGCTGGCCGAGCCGGACTTCCCCTTGCTGAGCCGGTGGCTGGCCGAGCCACATGTGGCCAGGTGGTGGAACCACGAGACCTCGATCGAGGCCGTGACGCGGGACTTCCTGCCGGCGGCCAGGGGCGAGGAACCCTCCGAAGACCTGCTCGCCTTCCTGGACGGCAGCCCGTTCGCCTTCGTGCAGCGCTGCCGGCTGCGCGACTTCCCCGAGTACGTGACCGAGCTGGCGGCCGTCATGGACGTCCCCGAAGGGGGGATGACGATCGACTACCTGATCGGCGATCGCGGGCTGACCGGCCGTGGCCTCGGCCCCGCGCTGATCCGCGCGGTCGTCGCGGAGACCTGGGAACGGTATCCCGACGCCACGGCGATCATCGTCCCGGTACCGGCGGCCAACCGGGCCTCCTGGCGCGCGCTGGAGAAGGCCGGCCTGCGGAGGGTCGCGGAGGGCGAGCTGGAGCCGGACAACCCCATCGACGACCGGTCCCACTACGTGTACCGGATCGACCGGCCGGCCTCCTAGGGCCCCGGCCTCCGCTCGGCATCCGACCACAACGTGTATGCAATCTCGTGGAAATATTCGGGTGTTCCCTTGTGTATGGCGTCCTTCATGGAATAGATGTATACAACCCGCCCCGACGCCGTGGTAGAGGGAGGCCGTGTGCGCTACAGACTTGGCGTGGACGTCGGCGGGACGTTCACCGACATCCTTCTGATCGACGAGGAGACCGGGCAGACCTTCCGGGCGAAGACCCCCTCGACGCCGCACGACCAGTCGATCGGCGTCGTCGCGGGGATGCGCAAGGCCGCCGCGGAGGCCGGCATCGACCCGTCCCGGATCGGGCAGGTGCTGCACGGTACGACCGTCGCGACCAACGCGATCCTGGAGGGCAAGGGAGCCAGGGTCGGCCTGGTGACCACCCGCGGGTTCCGGCAGGTGCTCCAGATCGCCCGGTCCTTCGTCCCCGGCGGGCTGGCGGGCTGGATCATCTGGCCCAAGCCCGAGCCGCTGGCCGCGCTGGAGAACACCATCGAGGCGATCGAGCGGATCGGCGCCGACGGCTCGGTCGTCACCCCGCTGGACGAGGACGACATCCGCGAGGGGCTGCGCCGGCTGCGCTCACGCGGCGTGGAGGCGCTGGCCGTCTCGCTGATCAACTCCTATGTCAACGGCGCGCACGAGCGCCGGATCGCGGAGATCGCCGCGGAGGAACTGCCCGGGGTGCCGGTGTCGGTGTCCTCCAGCGTCCTGCCGGAGCTGCGCGAGTACGAGCGGACGATCACCACGGTGGCCAACGGCTATGTCCAGCCGCAGGTCGCGCGCTACATGGAGGGCCTGACCGCCAAGTTCGCCGAAGGCGGCGTGGACGGCGGCCTCTACATCCTGCGCAGCGACGGCGGCCTGGCCTCCGCCGCGGTCGCCGCGCGGAACCCGGTGTCGATGCTGCTGTCCGGCCCGGCCGGCGGCGTCACCGGCGCGATCTGGGCCGCGAACCAGGCCGGGTTCAGCGACCTGCTCACCTTCGACATGGGCGGCACCTCGACCGACGTGGCGCTCGTCCAGGACGGCACGGCCAGGATCGGCCGCGAGACCAAGGTCGGCGACCTCACCGTGCGGGCCGCGTCGGTGGACGTGCGGACGGTCGGCGCCGGCGGAGGCTCCATCGCCCACGTCCCCGAGCTCACCAAGGCCCTGCGGGTCGGGCCGCAGTCGGCGGGCGCCGAGCCCGGCCCGGCGGCGTACGGGGCGGGCGGCACCGACCCGACCGTGACCGACGCCAACGTGGTGCTCGGCTACCTGCCCACCGAGCTGGCCGGCGGTGAGATCACCCTGGACCGGGAGGCCGCGCGGCGGGCGGTCGCCACCGTGGCCGAGGCGATGGGCCTGCCCAGCGTCGAGGCCGCGGCGCAGGGCATCATCGACATCGTCAACGAGAACATGTTCGGCGCGATCCGGCTGGTCTCGGTGCAGCAGGGCTTCGACCCGCGGGACTTCGCGCTGGTCGCCTTCGGCGGCGCCGGTCCGCTGCACGCCAACGCGCTGGGCCGGCTCACCGGCGCGTGGCCGGTCATCATCCCGCCGTCACCCGGCGTGCTGTGCGCGTACGGCGACGCCACCACCAGCCTGCGGGACGAGGCCGCGCGGACCTACATCCGGCGCTTCTCCGAGCTGACCGACGCCGAGCTGCACGGCATCCTCACCGAGCTGGCCGAGACGGCCGCCGCGACGCTGGAGGCCGAGGGCGTGCCGCGCACCGACCACACCGTCACCTACCAGGTGGACCTGCGCTACCACGGGCAGGGGTTCGAGATCCCGGTGCCGGTCGACATCGGCGTCTTCGACGACAAGTCCGACGACGGCGCGGGGCTGGCCGCGCTCGGCAAGGCGTTCGACGCCGCGCACGAGCAGCTGTTCTCCTTCCTGCTGAGCAACGAGCACGAGCTGGTCAGCGCGCGCGCCGCCGTCAGCGGCCCGCGCCCGAACGTGCTGGCCGCGCGGCTGCCCGAGGGGGACGGCGACCCGTCGGCCGCGGTGACCGGCACGACCCGGCTGTACGTGGAGGGCGCCGAGGCCGAGGCGAAGGTCTACGACCGCACGCTGCTGCGCGCCGGCGACGTGATCCCCGGTCCCGCGATCGTCACCGAGATGGACTCCACCACCCTCGTCCTGCCCGGCCATGCCGCGACCGTGCACGTCGGCGGCAGCCTGCTGATCCGCCCGGAGGCATGACATGGCACAGATCATTCAGAGCACCACCGAGCCCCTGCCCCGGGTCGAGGTGGACCCCGTCACCGTCGACATCATCGAGAACGCGCTGCGCAACGCCCGGTACGAGATGGACGAGGTGCTGTTCCGCACCGCCCTGTCCCCCGGCATCCGCGAGCAGCACGACGAGTTCCCGCTGATCGGCGACCCCGAGGGCAGGATGGTGGTCGGCCAGTTCGGGCTGTCGATCCCGGCGCTGCTGGACCGGTTCGACGGCACCATCGAGGAGGGCGACGTCCTGCTCACCTCCGACCCGTACTCCTGCGACGGCGCGATCAGCCACGCCAACGACTGGCTGGTGGTGATGCCGGTCTACGTGGACGGCCGGGTGGTCGGCTGGGCGTCGATGTTCGGGCACATGTCCGACGTCGGCGGCAAGACGGTCTGCTCGATGCCGACCGACGCCCACACCATCTACGAGGAGGGCGTGGTCATCCCGCCCTTCAAGCTCTACAGCAAGGGCGTGCTGAACGAGGACGCGCTGCGGATCATCCTCAACCAGGTGCGGCAGCCGGACTGGAACCGGGCCGACCTCAACGGGATCGTGGCGGCCTGCCGCACCGCGTCACGCCGGATCCAGGAGCTGTGCGCGCGGTTCGGCGCCGACACCTACGTGTCGACGCTGGAGGCCCTGCTCGACCGCAACTACCAGGCGATGAAGACGCTGCTGACCACGCTGTTCGAGGACGGGGAGACCCTCACCTTCTCCGACTACATCTGCGACGACGGCGTGGGGCACGGCCCCGTACAAGCTCACGCTGTCGCTCACCCGTACCGGGGACAAGGTCCTGCTGGACTTCACCGGCAGCGACCCGCAGTCCCCCGGGCCGATCAACTACTACATCAACCCCAATCTGGCCCGGATGTTCTTCGGCATCTACATGATCACGGTGGCGGACCCGCAGATCCTGTGGAACGACGGGTTCTACCCGCTGGTGGACGTGAAGATCCCGGACAAGTCGTTCTGGAAGCCGGAGTTCCCCGCGGCGCTCAACGCCCGCAACCACGGGGTCGGGCGGATCTTCGACCTGTTCGGCGGGCTGCTCGGGCAGAAGACCCCCGACCTGCTGAACGCGGCCGGGTTCTCGTCCTCGCCGCACTTCATGTACTCGGGCCACTACTCCGACGGCGACCGCGAGGGCGAGTGGTTCCAGCTCTACTCGATCGGCTTCGGCGGCATCCCGGGGCGGCCCATCGGGGACGGGCCCGACGGCCATTCGCTGTGGCCCTCGTTCGTGAACATCCCCTGCGAGTACCTGGAGTCGTACTACCCGCTGCGCATCGAGCGCTGGGAGACGGTCCCGGACACCGGCGGCGCCGGGCTGCACCGGGGCGGCAACGGCGTGGACGTGGCGTACCGGTTCCTGGAGCCGGGGACGATCGCGATCCACGACGACCGGTGGCTCACCTACCCGTGGGGCGTCAACGGCGGCGACCCGGGCGCCCGCGGGCGCAAGTGGATCGAGCGGGCGGACGGGACCGTCGAGGTGCTGCCGAGCAAGGTCCATGACGTGGCCGTGGCCAGGGGCGACGTCCTGCACTTCGTCACCTGGGGCGGCGGTGGCTGGGGCGACCCGCTGGCCCGCGACCCGGAGCTGGTCGCGCTGGAGGTACGGCGCGGGCTGGTGTCCCCGGAGGGCGCCAGGCGCTACGGCGTGGTCGTGTCGCCGGACGGGGAGCTGGACGTGGACGCCACCGCTTCGCTGCGGGAGCGGCTGCGCGGGGAGCGTCCCGCCGAGCTGCCGGTGTTCAACATGGGCCCGCCGCTGGAGGAGATCATCGCCAACTGCGAGGCGGAGACCGGACTGCCCGCGCCCAAGCCACCGGTGCCGGCATGACCGGGGACGACGGCCTGTCGCGTGACTACGCCTCGGCCGGGTTCGGGCGCTCCCTCGACTGGGGCGCCTCGCCCGCGGTGATCGTCATCGACATGGTGCGGGCGTACTTCCAGCCGGGCGCCGAGCTGTACATGGGCACGCGCGACTGCCTGGACTCGGCCGCCCGGGTGGTCGACGCGGCCCGCACCGGCGGCGTCCCGGTGCTGTTCACCCGGGTCGCGTACGGCCCGGACGGCGTGGACGGCGGGCTGTTCTACCGCAAGGTCGGGGCGCTGCGGCACTTCGCCGCCGGCGCCCCGGACGCCGCCCTCGGGGAGATCATGCCGGAGGTCGCGCCGCGTCCGGGCGAGCTGGTGCTGGTCAAGCAGTACGCGAGCGCGTTCTTCGGCACCTCGCTGGCGTCCACGCTCGCGGCGGCGCGCGTCGACACGCTGGTGATCTGCGGGGTGAGCACCAGCGGGTGCGTGCGCGCCACGGCGGTCGACGCCATCTCGCACGGCTACGTCCCCATCGTCGTGCGGCAGGCCGTCGGCGACCGCGACCTTCGGCCGCACGAGGCGAACCTCTTCGACCTCCAGGCGAAGTACGCGGAGGTGCGCGACGAGGCGGAGGTGGTCGAACGGCTGAAGGGCCCGCCGCGATGACGGCGCCGGGCTCCGGCGCGCTGCTGGACCGGGAGGCCGAGGGCCCGGCGCCGGTGAGGGCGCGGCCGTCCGGCGCGCTGCTGGAACGCTACGGGGTCCTGGGCGTCTGGGTCCTCATCATCGCGTTCTTCTCCTGGCGCTCGGACAGCTTCGCGTCCCTGTCCACCGTCAAGCTGATCCTCAGCACCCAGACCGTGATCCTGCTGGCCACCCTCGGGGTGCTGGTGTCGCTCGCGGTCGAGGAGTTCGACCTGTCGGTCGGCTCGGTGGTCGGCTTCGGCGGCTGCCTGGCCGCCGTCCTCGACGGGCAGTCCGGCTGGGCCCCCGGACCCGCCATCGTGGCCGCCGTGGTGGTGTGCGCGCTGTTCGGCGCCGTCAACGCCGCGCTGTCGGTGTTCGCCGGGGTGCCGTCCATCGTCGTCACGCTCGGCACCGGGACCCTGCTGGCCGGCATCACCCTCGGCATCACCGACTCCAAGGTGGTCACCGGCATCTCCAGCAAGACCGTGACCTTCATGACCGACCCGCTGCTGTTCGGCATCCCGGCGCCGTTCTACTGCGGGCTGCTGCTCACCCTCGTCCTCTGGTTCGTCCTCCAGCACACCCCGCTCGGCCGCCGAATGATCTTCATCGCGGAGAACCGGGAGGTGGCGCGGCTGGCCGGGCTGCGCGTCACCGCCATCCGCGCCGGCGCGCTGGTCGCCACCTCCACGCTGGCCGGGCTCGGGGGCGTCGTCCTCGCCGGGACCAACGCCGCCGCCAACCCGCAGGCCGGCTCCTACTATCTGCTCCCCGCGTTCGCCGCGGCGTTCCTCGGCTCGACCACCATCGTGCCGGGGCGCTTCAACGCCTGGGGCGCGTTCGTCGCCGTCTACTTCCTGACCACCGGCATCACGGGGCTCCAGTACCTCGGGTACGCCGGCTGGCCGGAACAGGTCTTCTACGGGGCCTCCCTCGTGGCCGCCGTGACGCTCAGCCATCTGGCCGGGCATCGCCGGCTGCCGCGCATCCGCTGACCGCAGTTCCCTTCTTCACCCGTCCCGTCCCTGACGCCTGTTCAACCGCGACAACCCCTGGAGCACCCATGTCATCAAGGTTCGCGCGCGTTCGGGCCGTGCCGCTGGCGGTTCTGCTGGCGGCGATGGCACTGCCGGCCGCGTCCTGCAGCGACGCCGAGGACGACGCCGCCGGCGCCACGTCCAGCCAGAGCGCCGCCCCGGCGTTCACCGACCCCGCGGCCGGGATCGCCGAGGCCAAGAGGATCATCGACCAGTACCGCAACCCGCCCGCCTGGCAGGGGCCCGACCAGCCGGTGAACATCGGCGGGCTGGCGGGCAAGAAGGTCACCTACATCAGCGTGTCCAACTCGATCCCGGTGCTGAAGTACTGGTCGGACTCGCTCACCCGGCTGCTGCGGCAGCACGGCGGCGTGCAGCTCAACGTGATCGACGCCAAGGGCTCGGTGGACGAGGCCAACAAGGGCTTCGACCAGGCCATCGCGCAGAAGGCCGACGTCATCATGTTCCAGGCGCTGCCGCCCCGGCTGTTCCAGGCCAAGATCACCCGCGCCAAGGCGGCGGGCATCAAGGTCATCAGCGGCAACATCGGCGTGCCCGGCAGGCGCGACGCCGGCCAGGACGCCGAGGTCAGCTTCGACTACGTCAAGGTCGGGCAGCTGATCGGCGCGTGGATGGTCGCCGACTCGCAGGGCAAGGGCAAGGGGATGGTGGTCTCCTCCGACGACGTGCCCGCCTCGCAGCCCCAGGCCCAAGGCACGCTCAACGAGGTGAAGCGGCTGTGCCCCGGCTGCGACATGACCATGAAGGACGTGCAGATCCCCCAGTGGGAGTCGTCCATCCCGTCGCTGTTCCAGACCACCATCAACAGCGACCCGTCCCGAACCTACCTGCTGCCCCTGTACGACGGGCAGGCGCTGCCTGGTCTGGGCGCGATCCGCACCGCGGGCGCGGGCTCGAAGGTCAAGGTCGGCGCGTTCAACGCCACACCGGGCATCGTCGAGCAGCTCAAGGACCCGGCCAGCGGCCTGAAGCTGGACGTCGGCGGGCACAACGAGTGGTGGGCCTACGCCGCCACCGACCAGATCTTCCGGGTGCTGTCCGGGGCCGCGCCGATCCAGGACTACAAGATCGGGCTGCGCGTCTTCGACACCGGCAACGCCGACCTGATCAAGGGCAAGGACGAGTTCTCCTGGTACGGGAGCAGCGACTACCGCACCAGGTTCCCGGCGCTCTGGAAGAAGGGCTGACCCGGGCATGACGGCGATGCTGGAGCTGGACGGGCTGTCGAAGACCTTCGACGGCATCCGCGTCCTGCGCGACGTCACCCTCACCGTGCGGCCCGGCGAGATCCTCGGCCTCATCGGCGAGAACGGCAGCGGCAAGTCGACGCTGATCAAGATCCTGGCCGGCTACCACCAGGCCGACCCGGGCGGCCGGGTGACCATGGGCGGCCGGGACGTGACGCACGCGCTGGGGGCGGGCCCCGTCCGCACCGGCATGGCCTTCATCCACCAGGACCTCGCTCTGGTGCCGTCGATGACCGTGCTGGAGAACCTGCGCATCGCCCGGTTCTCCACCGGTCTCGGCCGGCGGATCCGCTGGGCGGCCGAACACCGCCTGGTGCGGACCTACCTGCGCCAAGCGGGGCTCGACGTCCACCCCGGCACCCGGGTGGCGGACCTGTCGGTGACCGAGCAGGCGCTGGTGGCCATCGCCCGCGGCCTGGCCGACATCGAGGAGAACGAGGAACGGGTCGAGCACCGGCTGCTCGTCCTCGACGAGCCGACCGCGTACCTGCCGCACGAGGGGGTGGAGCGGCTGTTCGCGGTGCTCCGCGCGCTCGCCGAGCACGGCACGTCGATCATCTTCGTGTCGCACCGGCTGGACGAGGTGCTCGCCCTGTGCCACCGGGTGGCCGTGCTGCGCGGCGGCGCGCTCGCCGGGGTCGTGGACGCGGAGGGCCGCACCGAACGCGACCTTCTGGAACTGATGCTCGGCAGGCCGGCCGAGGAGCTGTACCCGGACACGGCCCCGCCGTCCGGCGAGCCCTTGCTGGAGGTGGACGGCCTGGCCGGCGGCGGGCTGGCCGGGCTGTCCTTCACCGCGCGGCCCGGCGAGATCGTCGGCTTCGCCGGGCTGCCGGGCTCCGGCTACGACGAGGTGCCGTACCTGCTCACCGGCGCCCGCCCGGCGACCGCGGGCCGCATCACCCTCGCCGGGCGCACCGTGCCCGCCCCCGGGCTGACCCCGCGGACCGGTATCGCCCTGGGCATGGCCCTGCTCCCGGCGGACCGGGCCGCGGCCGGTCACGCCGCGTCCCTGACGGTCGCCGAGAACATGACGCTGCCCACCCTCCCGGCCTTCACCGCGCTGCGCACGCTCGTCCTCCGCGCCCGCGAGCGCCGCGCCGTCATCGAGCAGGCGGAACGTTTCGGCATCGTGCCACCGCGCCCGGGGCTGGCCATGCGCTACCTGTCAGGCGGCAACCAGCAGAAAGTGCTGCTGGCCAAATGGATGCTGGGAGAACCCCGCGTACTGGCCCTGCACGAACCCACCCAGGGCGTGGACGTGGGCGCCAAACGGGAGGTCTTCGCGCACCTCTCGACGGCCGCCGACGCGGGCGCCGCCGTCCTGCTGTCCTCCGTGGAACACGAAGACCTCGCACACCTGTGCACCCGTGTCCACGTGTTCCGCGCGGGCCGGTGCGTCCAGGTGATCGAACGCGGTGAACTGTCCCCGGCCCGCCTGGCCGCGGCCGTCTACGCCTGACGGGATTGGCCGTAGATCCGGCACGGACGGCCCCTCACCTCGGCGTCCCGGAGGAACGCGTGCCCGATGCGCTCCGCGACCCGCACCGACCGGGCGTTCTCCGGGGCGATCAGCGAGAGCACCTCGTCCGCGCCGAGCTCGTCGAAGCAGTAGGCCACGGCCGCGCGCGCGGCCTCGGTCGCGTAGCCCTTCCCCCACGCCTTCCTGGCCAGGCACCACCCGACCTCCAGGCCGGGCCAGCCCTCCGGCCGCCACGGGCCCGCACGGCCGACGAAACGCCCGGTGCCCTTCTCCAGGACGGCCCACATGGAGTAGCCGCGTACCTCACGATGGCCGATGATCATGGCGAGGTTACGCCACGCGTCCGCACGCGACATGCCGCCCTCGGCGCCCAGGAAGTGACCCACCTCCGGGTCGGCCATCATCGCCGCGTAATCGTCGAAGTCGTCCCCCGTCAACGGGCGCAGCACAAGCCGCGGCGTGCTCACGTAAGGGTCGCTGGGGTCCAACTCCTGCCTCCGGGGGTCACGCATCGACGGGCAACGGTTGCCATTGTGGCCTGCCCGCTCCCCGTCGCCCGGCTCAGGAGGCGCGGAGGGCGCGGAGTGATTGCTTCAGGGAGCCCAGGGTGCTGAAGACGGCCGTGGGCTCGTAGCCGCAGTGCGCCATGCAGTTCGCGCAGCGTGCCTTCGAGGACCATGGTGAAGTTCTCACGAAGGGCTGACGCGGACGGCCGCCTACCGGCTCGGTTCAAGCCCACGGACGTCCGCTCGGGCGATCGGAGAAGAGGACCAACGCGATCAGGGCACCCGCCTCGATCTTCCGTCTCGCCGTCCGGGGGCGTGGGCGAGACCTGCGTTGCCAGCGGGCGGGGCGTTGTGGTCGGCTGTGGCCGTGAGCATCGATCAGTTCTTCGGATTCGGCCCCGGGGTTCCGTTCGTCGCACATGAGGTCTTCACGGATCGGGAGGAGCAGATCGGGCGCCTTCATCAGGGGATACTGAGGGCTGTCGGACGCCCATGGCCGGTTTCCGAACTGATGGACTTCCAGCGGGCCGCCGACAACCTTCACACGGTGACCGGTGAAGGCGGTATCGGAAAGTCGACGCTGGTCAGGCATGTCGCCTCGCTGGCCATGGCCGGTGAACTGGACGGGATACCGGAGAACAGGGCGGCCGTGGTCGTGGATTTCAGCGATCCGGCCAGCGCCAGTTTCGAGACGATCCTGCTGCGCGTGCGGGCAGGGCTCGGCGGGCTGGCGAAGTCGTGGCCCGCGTTCGATGTGGCGCTGGCGGTCTACTGGGAGCGGAAGCACCCGGGCGAGTCACTGACGGCGTACCTGAATCGGGGAACGTCGGAGTCGCGGCGGGTGGCCGAGCAGGTCGGCGGGACGGTCGATCAGGTGCTGGGCGGTTTCGGGGCCGTCACCGCCGCTTACCAGGTGATCAGCAGGCTCGGCACGACAGTGGCGCAGAAGGCCAGGTTGCGGCGGCTGCGCGCGGAATTGCCTGCACTGGACCCGATCCTGGAGGAGCGGGATCCCGACCGGATGCTCGGTTACATGCCGGTGCTGCTGGCGGCCGATCTGGAGCGGGTCAGGGCCCAGAAGGACACCCTGGCCCTCTGCGTACTGGACACCGTGGAGAACCTCCAGGATCTACCACCCGAGCGCGACGGGCTGGAGGACCTGGTTTCGCGGCTGGTGTACCTGATGCCCAACGTGGCGTTCGTCGCGGCGGGACGACGGCCGCCGCGCTGGGACGATCCGGTCCGGGCGGTCGGGCTGACCTACGGAGGCGAGCATCGCTGGCCCGGTCTGGCCGGACGCGACCGGCTCGTCCTAGACGGGTTCGAGCGCGCGTCCGCCCTGGAGTACCTCACGACCCGGCTGACCATCGACGACCGGCCCGCGATCGAGGTACCGATCAGGGAGCGGATGATCGAGGGTTCGGGCGGCTCGCCGCTGTACCTGGACCTGTCGGCGGCACTGTACGGGCAGTACCTGGCTCAGAGGGAGACGCCCCCGGCCGAGGCGTTCGGGCTGGGCTTCCCCGAGTTGGTATTGCGTACGATGCGGGACCTCTCCGAGCAGGATCGCGACCTGCTCCGGGCCGCCGCGCTGCTGGAGGCGTTCGACGCGGAGTCCTTGCACGCGACCCTTCCGCAGGTGCGGCGCCGCAGGATCGAGGACTTTTTGGCGCGGCCGTTCGTCCACCGGGACGACTCGGTGTGGCCGGCCTGCCACCTGCACGACAATCTGCGCCGCAGCGTGCTCGACTGCGATGCTTACACCGCCGACGGGTGGACGGGCGGCGAGCGGCATGAGCATTTGCGGCGGGCGATCGATCACATGGCGGGCGTGGCGCTGTCGGTCTGGGACGAGCGTCCCGACCATCCCGTCCCCCTCTCGGTCCGCAGCCGCCGGGCCGTGGCCGCGTTCCAGCTCGTGTTCCGGGGAGCGCATGAGCATGGCGTGCTACCGCCAGTGCTGGCCGAGCTGACCTACAGCCTCAGCGTGCTGGGGCACTGGCAGGTGCTGGCGTCCCTTCCCGAACCGGCCGACTCCCCCGAGCTGGCTAAGCTCGCCACCGTCGCCAGGCTGACCACGCGAGGCGACCTGAATGCGGAGGACCGCTACCAGCGGATGCGCGAACTGGTCATCGGCGAGGGCGGGGAGGATGCGTCCGGCCCTTTCGCGGAATATTTTCGCTTCGAGCTGGCGAACCGCGCTCATATCGTCGGGCGGCTGGATGACGCCGCCAGCCATGTGTTGAAGATCGAGCACCCGCTCATCGGCCGCAGTGCGGTGTTCGGGCTGGCCGACAACGCACTCAGGCGTGGTGATCATGGAAATGTCAGAGAGTTGATGGAGCGAGCGTCCGACGCCGACCTGGACCAGATTCGCAGAGCGGACATGCTCGGCCACAGCAACCTCCACAACGCCCGTTTCGAAGAAGCGGCGGCCATGTTCCGGTTGGCGTTCGACCATGCCAGGCGGGTGCACGCGCCACTATGGGAGGCGCGTGCGATCCGGGGACTCGCGCTCGCGCTAATGTGGTTCGACCCAGCCCGCACGTTGCGAATCCTGCCGCAGGCGCGGGAACTCAACCAGACGGTCGGAGAACTCATCGGGATCGCGCACTGCGACCTGGCGGAGTCCATGGCATGTGCACTGCTCGGTGAGATGGCTAGCGCGGACGAGCTGCTGGACGCCGCCGTACGAAGGTACGACGAGCTCGGCGCTGTGGGCGAACTCGTACCGACCGAGGCCGTGCAGGTGCTGTTCCATGCCGCCTCCGGGCACACCGGTGAGGCCGTCGCCATCGCCAGGCGCCTGGCGGAGGCGGCCCGCTTCGGTGAGCGGGTTTGCCTGCCCGCGTGGGTTCGAATCATCGGCATGTGGGCGGGCGTCCCGGACCCGGCCGCAGGCACGTCGGTCCGCTGGCTGGACGGTGACGAGGTCACTCTGCGCCGCTGGCTGGGCCCACTGGACCGGCTCCGTGACCGCCTCCCCGGACCGGCCGGGCGGCGGTGCGGTCGGCTCGACGTGAACGACCGGGAGGCGCTGATTCCGACACGTCACCTGGACGAGTCCACCGTCGACCACGCCGTCCGGGCCGCGTGTGCCAGCCCCGCCTACGACGGCGCCGTGCGTCCGGCCGAGGACGGGATCCTCACCGGGCAACGGACTGTGATCAAGGTTCAGCGCCGCAGTCACGAGCGGTTGGAGACCCATCTCCGGCTTGAGGGAATCCGCGTGCGCACCGAAGTGGCGGCGCCTCGGCTGCTCGACCACGGCACCGCGACGACAAGCGCGGGGACTGCCTGGTGGGCGGTGCTGGAACGGCTACCCGGCGCCCCCGGCGACAGGCCGACCCCTGGACGTCAGCGTGCTCTGGGGCGCGCATTGCGCCATTGGCACTCGTTCTTCCCGGGCGGTGGGCTCCGCCTCGACGATCCAGGAGCCCTCGGCGTCCTGCTGGGATGGACCCGCCGCACGGTCCCAGCCGCTTACCCGGCGATCGCCGGGTTGATCGCGGACGCCTGCGCGGGAATGCCCATGACACCGATCCATGGGGATGTCGCCGTCGGACACAATACCCTGTTCGATGGTGACGCCCTCACGGGCATCCTGGATCCGGGCGCGATCGAGCAGGGACCGCCCATGCTCGATTTGGCCTGGGCTTTGGCCATCGACCTGCCACGCGGTGCCACCGCCGATCCACTCATCGAGGGCTACGGGCATGACGCCGTCGATCGTGCGGCCCTGAACGCCCTGCTTCCCCTGATGCTGCTGCGCCGCCTGATCGACACCCCGGACCTGGGGACGGCCGACACGGACGGCCGATGGATCGCCCGCCGCCTCAGCGAACAGCGGCCCGACCTCATGGCCCTCGTCCAGGACGAACTGACGCTCTAGACCCGCAGGTGTCCGCCCGGCGAAGCCACCGCGCCTCCTTTTGGGGCAACGCATGTGCAGGTTACGGGTGCCGCAACGTCCGTGGATATCCGGCCCCGAGGTCGCCCGGCTTCCCGTCCTTGTGGCAGGGGGGCCGGGAGGTCAGCAGGAACGTCGCCTCCACCACGATCGCCCGTGGACGCCACCACGCCAGGTCCGCCGAGGCGAGCACGGCCGCCTCGGCACCTTCGACGTCCACCTTCAGCAGGTCGAAGCCCGGCTCGGCGTGCTCGCTCAGGACGGTTTGCAGCGGAACGGTCTGGACCTGGATCTCCTCGTACCTCCAACCGTCCGCCACGTGGACGGCGAGTACATCGCGGTCCAGGGTGCTGAGCCCACCACCGCCGGTCTTGCCCGGCCCGGGGACGATCCGGAAGAAGGACGCCGTGCCGGAACGGTCACTGATCGCCAGCCGCAGTGTGACATCGCCGGGACGGGCGTCGCGCAGCAGTTCGTAGCGCTCCGGCAGCGGCTCGATGTTGATTCCACGCCAGCCGAGCCGCTCGACGAGGTTCTTGGTCAACGACCCGCGCACCGGATTCCCGGCGCCGACGTCCACGAAGAACCCGCCGCGTCGTCCCGCGAACGCCCGCATCAACACAACGTCCTCGGCGTTCCCGCCGTAGGCGACCAACGCGTAGTCATCAGAGTCGTCCCCAGCCACACCGCCAACCTAAGCCAACCCGGCCACGACGCGAGTCACCCGGCCTGGTCGAGGACGCGGCAAGTCAAGGACGCGGCAGGTCGTACCGGCCTCCTCCATCAACACCGAGGCGCGACGGGCTGTCCTACCGCCCGCCGCGCCTCCAACGGGGTCCTGTTACGGCCTGTCGAGGCTACCCGTCTTGATCTTCTCGACCAGCGCACCGAACGCGGCTCCGCTCACCGCGAGCCGATCGCCGTCAGGGTCCTTGGAGTCCCTGATCCCCACAGCGCCAGCCAGACCGGCAACCTCAACGCATGCCGAGTCGTTGACACCTCCGCTGTGGGTACTTTTACGCCACTGCACCTTCATGTGAGTGCTCCTCCAACCACCGCTTGATCAGAGCCCGAGAGTCGGCCTCAGAGGCGGCCTTAGCGCCTATGCGATCGAACATAAACGCAAGCTCGCTAACTTCGTTCGGGTCTTCGATCAGGCGACCGCCCTTTTGAGCGCCCACGTAGGCGATGTCGCGCTTGTCCAGGCTGATGACCTGGAAGTTTCCGTCGACCCCGGGGTTGGCGCCAGCTTCGAAGGGCAGGACGCGGAGGCTGATGTTCGGTCGCTCGGACATCTCGTAGAGGTGCTGTAGCTGGGCTCGCATGACCTCGGGGCCACCGACCGCTTGGGCCAGCGCACCTTCCCCGATCACCACCCAAAGGTATGGCGGGTCCTCGCGGTCTACGATGCCACGCTTACGCTGGAGGCGGGACTCCTGCTCGACGTCGAGATCCTTGATGTTGCTTTCTCGGACGCAGGCCCGGGTGTAGTCGTCCGTCTGGAGCGCCAACGGGATCACCCCGATGTGATGGACCTTGAGGGAGGCGGCCTTCTGCTCGTACTGGGTGAACTGGCGGAACCAGTTCGGGTTGTGCGCCATCCGGGCGAACCATAGGAGCAGTTCGAAGAGCCGTCCCGTCTCGAAGTGGTGGTCGAGGACCTTGGCGTGACTGAGGTGGAGTCGCTGACGCATCGCTTCCTGGTTGCAAACGCTGGCGCGCGTAAGCCCGATGATGTTGCCCCACTGGGCGAGTGAAAGACCTTCTTTCTCGCGAAAGAAGCGCAGGTAGTAGGCCAGGAAGTGCCAGAGCGAGAGTGTCGGGTCGACCGGGGGGCGGACCTTCGGCATTGAAGCTCCCGTGTTTTGAATTTTCTCTTGTACAGGCGAGTGTAGGTCCGATCACTCACAGTTAGGAGAGGAAAACAAAGAAGTAGCGGAGGAGGAAGGTGCGATAGTGATTAGTCGGGATTGTCTAATTATCACCATGTTGGCGTCGACGGCAGCCGCCGGTCTCGCCCGAACACTTACAAATGCCCGACTTCACAAATGGGGCGATACTCACATCTCGGACGACGCGTTCCTCGTGGCATCCGAAATGATCAACAACGCGATCAACGAGACCCCAGGAAAACAGATCAAGTACCGGCTGAGCCGGGAAGGTGGAGAGGTCCTCCTCGCCGTCTGGGACTCGTCCCACCGCGTCCCTACCCCCAGAGCGCCGACCGCGTGCACGCTCGACGATCTTGACCTCGTCCCCGAACGCTGGGACGACAACGGCGGCTGGGGGCTCGGGATCATCGAGACGCTCGCCAGCAGTTGCGGCTACACCACCGATCCCAGCGGAGGCAAATGGGTCTGGGCTTGCCTCAAGCCCTGATGAGCGGGGTGGCCTTGGTGATGGCGGGTGTGGTTGTCATGGTGAGGCCGGTGATGGCCCGGTTGCCGTCGATGACGTCGGGGCTGCTGGACCTGGTCCATCAGGGATTGGATCTGTCTTTCGTGCCCAACGGCCATACCGACGATCCTGACCTTCCGCGTGTACGCTCAGTGGTGGACTGGGTCGCCCGCCGCCTGGCCATCGACTGGTTGCCCTACCACGTCCGCGCCGCAGAGGGCATCTTCACCATGGACGAGCGGGTGAGCGCCGCCGGAGACTGGCTCGCCGCCGAGGCCGCGAAGATCCCCGCCGTCCAGGCCCAGGTGCCGTCAGCCGACCCGGCCGCCGACCCCGACGAGGTGATGGACGCCTTCCGCGCCGACCTGGCCGGCGGCATCGGAACCCCGGTCAAGCCGCGAATCACGCCACGGAGGTGACCGGTGACGCGGCGGGCCACTACGAGCGGCTGGCGGCCCGGTTCGAGGAGAACTGGGCCTACAGCCCCGCGTTCGTCGCGTGGATGAGCGGCTGCATCACCGGTCGGCTTCGCCCGCGCACCGGTGACCGCGGGATCGACGTCGGTTGTGGAACCGGTCTTTACTCGCGGGTGCTCGCCGAACATGCGGGAGCGTGGTGTGCGTTGATCCCTCGGCTGCGATGCTCGCCCAGGTCCCGGACGGGCACGGCATGCTGCCGGTGCGCGCTTCACTGGAGGACCTGGCCACCGGCGCAGTGTCCTTGCCGCATGAACGGTTCGACGTCGTTCTGGCCAAGGAAGTGCTGCATCACGCCGCCGACGAGCATGCCGCATTGCGGACGCTCGCCGGTTTGGTGGCGCCTGGCGGTCGGCTGCTGCTGGTCATGCTGGCACCGGTCCTGGAGTATCCGCTGTTCGAGGCCGCGCTGGAGCGGTACCAGCGGCGTCCGGCCGACCCTGACGGCATCGCCCGGCAACTCGCGCGTCACGGCCTCCGCGCCGAGGTGAGCACCGCGTCCTTCCAGCTGGCCATCGCCAAAAAAGATGGCTGACCATGGTCGCCGACCGGTGGATGTCGGTGCTGACCAAGGTCACCGACGCCGAACTTGCAGCCGGGATCACCGAGATCGACCGCCGTCACGCCGGGCCGGTGCTGGAGTTCAATGATTCGTTCGTGTTCCTCCTGGCCCACCGCCCTTTCTGAACGGCAAGTCTGACGAGCTGACGTCCCCGCCTCGCTGCGGCACCGTTGCGGGACCGCCTCGGCCAGCCGGTTCCGGCTGGTCTCCGAAGGGCGCATCTCCACAACCAGTCAAAACAAGTGAACAAGGTCGGCAACGTTCCTGCGGGAGCGATCCCCGTACCGCCAACGAGATCATCGGATGAGGAACGGGCACTAAGTCTCCTGGACGAGCTCCCTAGAAGTCATCTTGGCGTGCCGCGGTCTTCGGCGTGCTGCCGCAGCGTGAGCCCGTGCACGTCATCCATGGCGAGCCAGGGCCGCTCCTCGTCCTCAGCGGCGGCGGCCACCACTCCGCCATGCCCGCGGCCTGCGGACCATGTCCATCGCCTTGAGCTCGCGATCGGACCGTTCGCGGACGGTGTCGTGGCCGTCCCGTATCACCCTGACCGCGACCTGCTCCCCGGCCGATTGCCGGTCTCGCGCAAAAGGTGCATTTGCGGTCTGATCAAGCGCGGAGGGCACGCAGAGACTGTTTCAGGGAGCCCAGGGTGCTGAAGACGGCCGTGGGCTCGTAGCCGCAGTGCGCCATGCAGTTCGCGCAGCGCGGGTCGCGGCCCCGGCCGTAGGAGTCCCAGTCGGTGTCCTCCAGAAGCTCGCGGTAGCTCTGGGCATAGCCGTCCGCCATGAGGTAGCAGGGGCGCTGCCAGCCGAAGAGTGAATAGGACGGGATCGCCCAGGCGGTGCAGGGAAAGTCGACCTTGCCTTCCAGGAAGTCGAGGAAGAGGGGCGAGTGGTTGAGGCGCCAGCGCTTGCGGTTGCCGCCGGAGAAGGCTTTGCGGAACAGCTCGCGGGTCTCCTGGACGCCGAGGAAGTGCTCCTGGTCGGGCGCCTTCTCGTAGGCGTAGCCGGGCGAGACCATCATCTCGTCGACCTCCAGGTCGTCGTTGAGGTAGTCGAGCACCTCGATGACGGTCTGCGGGGTGTCGGTGTTGAAGAACGTGGTGTTGGTGGTGACGCGGAAGCCACGGCGGCGGCATTCCCGGACGGCGGCGACCGCCTGGTCGAACACGCCGTCCTTGCACACCGAGGCGTCGTGGCGCTCGCGCAGGCCGTCGATGTGGACGGTCCAGGCGAAGTACGGCGACGGCGTGAACTGGTCGAGCTTCCTGGGGATCAGCACGGCGTTGGTGCACAGGAACACGTACACGCGCATCTTGACCAGCTCGGCGACCATCTCGCCGATCTGCGGGTGCATGAGCGGCTCGCCGCCGGCGATGGAGACCATCGGCGCGCCGCACTCCTTGATGGCGGCGACCGCCTGCTCGACCGGCATGCGGCGCTTGAGGACGTCGGCGGGGTGCTCGATCTTCCCGCAGCCGGCGCACTTGAGGTTGCAGGCGAACAGCGGCTCCAGTTCGAGCAGGAGCGGGAACTTGTCCCGTCCCCGCAGCTTGTTGCGCAGGATGTGGCTTCCGATGCGCAGGCTCTGGCGCAGTGGCATGGCCATCAGGGACGTATCTCCTTGGGAAGGGTGAACTCGGTGGTCTCCACGGCGACGGTGCGTTCCTCGACCTGGACGGGCCCCAGGCCGCGCAGGCAGTCCACGACGCCGTCGATCATGTCGTGGGGCGCGGAGGCGCCGGCGGTGAGGCCGATGACGCGGGTGCCGTCGAGCCGTTCCAGGGGAAGGTCGGCGGGGCCGTCGACGAGGACGGCCGGTGTGCCGCCGCGCTCGGCGACCTCGACCAGGCGGCGGGAGTTGGAGGAGTTGGCGGAGCCGACCACCACGACCAGGTCGGCGTCCCCGGCGACCGCGGTGACGGCGCGCTGCCGGTTGGTGGTGGCGTAGCAGATGTCGTCGGTGGCCGGGCCCTGGGCGTCGGGGAAGCGGCGGGTGATGGCCGTGGCGATCTCACCGGCCTCGTCGGCGGCGAGGGTGGTCTGCATCAGATAGGCCACCGGGCGGCCGGCCGGCAGCGCGGCCACGTCCTCGGGCGTCTCGACGAGCACGGTGGAGCCGGGCGCCTCGCCGAGCGTGCCCTCGGTCTCCTCGTGCCCGGCGTGGCCGATGAGCGCGACCAGGTCGCCGCGCGCCGCGAACCGCCGGGTCTCCGCGTGCACCTTGGCGACCAGCGGGCAGGTGGCGTCGACGACGCGGTGCCCGGCGCGGTCGGCCTCGGCGCGGACGGCGGGCGCGACGCCGTGCGCGGAGAAGATGACGACGGACCCGGCGGGCACCTCGTCCAGCTCGTCGACGAAGACGGCACCGCGCCGCCGCAGGTCGTCGACGACGTGGACGTTGTGGACGATCTGCTTGCGCACGTACACGGGCGGGCCGTGCAGGTCCAGCGCGCGTTCCACGATCTCGATGGCCCGTTCCACGCCCGCGCAGAACGAGCGCGGACCGGCGAGCAGCACGCGCCGCGGCCCCACGGCGGCGCCCCACTTGGCCAGGGCGGGACCCAGCGCGTGAAGCGTGCGCGGGGACTCCCCCTCGGGGCCTGCGATCACGCGGACCACCGCGCTGGGACGGCCCGCCGCGGCGGCGGCGAGCGGGGCCGACTCGGTGTCGAACGCCAGAGCCCCCGTGCGGGCCAGCGCCTCGCGCGCCGCCGGGGACACGCTGCGGTCCACGGTGAGCAGCGGGCCGCGGTGAACGGGGACGCCGGTGCGCCTCAGCAGCCCCTCGAGCAGTTCGGCCGAGGGGCAGGAGACGGTCTCGTGCGCGCCGCGGACCTCGGTCGCGACCAGCACGCTGCCCGGTTCGAGGCGCGGGTCCAGCGCCTCGGCGAAGCCCGCCACCGCCAGCGCGTCGAAGTCGGGAAGGCACCCGGCGACCGCCCGTGCCCGGGACAGCCCGGCGCCGGTCCTCAGCACCCGCAGCCCGGGGTGTGCCACGTCCCGCGCCTCGGCGAACCGGGCCGCGCACACCACCAGCCGCGTCACCTCCGCGCCTCCCGGAGGTAGCGTCCTAGCGCGCTCACCGGGAAGACGAGCCGGTAGAGGTGGTAGTTGATGTAGAAGTCGCCGGGGAAGCCGGTGCCGGTGAAGTGGTCCTCGTCCCAGGTCCCGTCGGGACGCTGGGTCTCGACGAGCCACCGGACGCCCCTCTCCACCGCCGGGGACGACCGTTCACCGGCGGCGAGCAGGGCCAGCAGCGCCCAGGCCGTCTGGGACGCGGTGGACACGCCCCGCCCGACCCACGCGGGGTCGTCGTAGGAGCGCAGATCCTCGCCCCAGCCGCCGTCCAGGTTCTGGTGGGCCTCCAGCCAGGCGACGGCCCGGCGGATCGGCGGGCCGTCCGGGCGCACCCCGGCGGCGACCAGCGCCGGCACCACGGCACCGGTCCCGTAGACGTGGTTGGCGCCCCACCGGCCGAACCACGAGCCGTCCTCCTCCTGGGCCCTCAGCAGCCACACCACGGCGCGCCTGACCACGTCCGTGTTCGCCATGCCCTCGGCGGCCAGCGCCTCGGCGACGTGCGCGGTCACGTCGGCGGAGGGCGGGTCGATCACCGCGCCGAAGTCGCAGAACGGCAGCTTGGTGCACAGCGTCCTGGTGTTGTCGGCGTCGAAGGCGCCGAAGCCTCCGTCGCGTGAGGCCATGCCGGTCAGCCAGCGCACGGCGCGGTCGATGGCCGGGCGGACATCGGGACGGTCCACGCGCCGCAACGCCAGGATCGCCTCGGCGGTGTCGTCGGTGTCGGGGTAGAGGTCGTTGTCGAACTCGAACGCCCAGCCGCCGGGCGGAAGGCCGGGGCGGCGCACCGACCAGTCCCCCGGTCCCCGGATCTCCTCGTCCAGGAGCCACCCGGCGGCGCGCGTCAGCGCGGGATGGCCGGCGGGCAGTCCCGCGTCGGCGAGGGCGTTGACGGCCAGCACCGTGTCCCAGACGGGTGACTGGCACGCCTCCAGCCTGCGGCCCCGCTCGTCGCGGATCGTGAACCTCTCCAGGCCCTCGATGCCGCGTCTCATCACCGGGTGGCCGAGGTCGTAGCCGAGCAGGTTGAGGGCGATCAGCGAGTAGACCCAGGGCGGCTGGATCCCGCCCCAGCACCCGTCGGCCTCCTGCCGCGCGACGATCCACTCGGCGGCGCGGCGCAGCGCGGCGGTCCGCAGCGGGCGCACCGGCCGCCGCTGGTACACGTGCAGCAGGCGGTCGAGGCCGTTGAACGCCCGCCCCCAGGCGTCCCGCGCGGGCCGCGGGCGCCGCCCGGTGCGCAGCTCCGGAAGGCCGAACGGCAGGGCCCGGACGGGACGCAGCGACCCCACGACGGTCAGCGGGACGATCGTCTGCCGGGCCCAGCACGCCCAGTCGTAGACGTTCAGCGGGAACCAGCGCGGCAGGTACATCATCTCGGGCGGCATGACCGGCAGCTCGTCCCACGACCACAGCCCGAACATCGCCAGCCAGATCCGCGTGAACACCCGGGTGCCCTCGACGCCGCCCGCGCCCCTGACGTACTCGGCGGCCTGGCGCATGTGCGGCGCGTCCGCGGCGTCCCCGGCCAGCCGCAGCGCGACGTACGCCTCGACCGTCGTGGACAGGTCGGGCGGGCCGTCGTGGAAGGTGGCCCAGGTGCCCTCGGCGCGCTGCTGGGAGCGGATCCAGCGGGCGGTGTCCGCGGTGTCCTCGGGGGTGCGGATGCCGAGGAACTCGCGCAGCAGCAGGTCCTCGGCGTCCATGGTCACGTTGGTCTCCAGCTCGGCCTTCCACCAGCCCTGCTCGGACTGGAGGCCGAGCAGGTGCTCGCGGGCGCCCCGCAGGGCGGCCTCCGCCTCGGCGGTGAGCGAGGGAGCGTCGATCGTCGTCATCCGGTCATCCGTTCCGGTCGTGGCCTGCGGTGGTGAGGGTCGCGAGGACGGGTCAGTGGTCGCGGGCGAGGACGAAGCGGGCGATGTCCAGGAACTCGGCGCGGACCTCGTCCTTCATCTCCGCGTCCTTGAGGTGCCGTTCCGCCTGCGCCAGGCGCTGCGCGGCCTCGGCCTCGGCCCAGGCGCGCCCGCCCGCCTCCTCGATGAGCCGGGCCATCTCGCGCAGCTCGGCCTCGGAGTGCTGCTCCGGCCGCGCGTACAGGTCCGCCAGGCGGGCGGACGCGGCGGTGCCGGCGGTGAGCGCGGAGACCACGGGCAGGGACTTCTTGCGCGCCCGCAGGTCCGAGAGGACGGGCTTGCCGGTGACCCGCGGGCTCCCCCAGATGCCGAGGATGTCGTCCATCAGCTGGAAGGCCACGCCCAGCTCGGACCCGAACGCGGTCAGCTCGCTGATCAGCGCGGGCGGCCCCTCGCCGAGCATCGCGCCGACCGCGCAGGAGCAGGCCAGCAGCGCCGCGGTCTTGTCGGACGACATCGTCAGGACCTCGTCGAGCGAGACGTCGGTGCGGTCCTCGAAGTCCAGGTCGAGCGCCTGGCCCGCGATGAGCCTGCGGGTGGCGGCGGTCAGGCAGCGGGCCGCCCAGTGCGCCCCGCGGGTCTGCTCGTCCAGCAGCAGCTCGGCGGCCAGCGACAGCAGCGCGTCGCCGCCGAGGATGGCGGCCGAGGAGCCGAAGACGGTCCACGCGGCGGGCCGGTGCCGCCGCGTGCGGTCGCCGTCCATGATGTCGTCGTGCAGCAGCGAGAAGGCGTGCACCAGCTCGACGGCGACCGCGCCGGGCAGCGCCGCCTCGGGCGCCGCGCCCGCGGCGCGGGCCGACAGCAGCGACAGCGCGGGCCGCAGCGCCTTGCCGCCGCCCTCGGCGGGACGTCCGTCGGTGTCGATCCAGCCCAGGTGGTAGGCGCCGACCCGCCGGGTCAGCGGGTCCAGCCGGTCGACGGCGGCGCGCATGGCCTCGTCGACGAGCGCGCGGCCCTCGGAGATCGCGACGGGAACGCTGGTCATCGGCGGCTCACCCCTTCCAGGTGGCGCCGGACGAGGCGGGCGGCGGTCAGACCGCTGCGCACGGCACCCTCCATCGTGTCGGGCCAGCCCGTGTCGGTCCACGCGCCGGCGAGAAAGATCCCTGGCAGCCGGGTGGTGGCGGCGGGACGCAGCGCGCCGCTCCCCGGGCTCTGGCGGAACGTCGCATGGCGTTCCCTGGTGACGAAGAAGTCGGTGATCCCGGCCTGCCCGGCGGCGGGGAACAGCCGCTCCAGCGCGCCGGTGAACACGTCCCGGATCCTCGCGGTGGGCATGCCGATCCACCGGTCGGCCGCCGACACCGACACCGCCAGGTGCTGGCCGGACTCCAGGCCGCTCACCGCGGTGCGGTCGAACACCCATTGGACCGGCGAGCCCACGGCCGCGGCGAACGGCAGGCGGGTCACCGGCCGGTCGTAGACGACGTGCACGTTGACGATGGGGCTGGAGCCCAGGCCGGCCCAGTGCGCGCGGTCGGGGCACGCCTCGGCGGGGACGAGCGCCGCCGCGGCCCGGTGCGGCACCGCGACCACGACGGCGTCCGCGGCGGCCCGCTCCCCGTCCACGACGATCTTGGGGCCGGGCTCGATCGCCTCCACCTTGGCGCGCAGCCGTACCTCGCCGCCGCTCCGCCGGACGCGGTCGGCCGCGAGCGTGCCGTGCAGCTCGCCGAGCGGCACGGACGCGATGCCGATGTCGGCGGCGTCGGCCCGGCCCAGCAGCGCGGTGCGGCACACCATGGCGGCGGACCCGAGCGCGGCCTCCTCCACGCCGATGTTGAGCGCCGAGGTGATGAACAGGTCCCAGAGCGCCTGGCGCGGCCACCGGCGCTGGCCGTGGGCCGCCAGCCACCGGCCCATGGCGACACCGTCCAGCGCGGGATCGTCCAGGTCCAGCCGGTCGAGGGCGCGCGAGGCGCGGACCGCGCGCATCCGTTCCATCGGCGACAGCAGCGCGTACCCGGCGAGCGCGGGCAGCAGATGGAAGGGGCCGGGGAGCCGTGCGCGGCGCAGCCGTCCCGTGCCGCGCCCTCCTCCTGACTTTGGGGAGAGGACGGTGACGTCGAAGCGGGGCTGGATGGCGACGCGGTCGGCCGCCCCCAGCCGGCGGAGCAGGCCCTGGTACGCCGAGCAGCAGCGCAGGAACACGTGCTGGCCGTTGTCGACGGTCAGGTCCCCGCGGCGGAACGAGCAGGTCGCGCCGCCCAGCCGGGGACGCGCCTCGTAGACGGTCGTGCGCAGCCCGGCCTCCTGGAGGGCCAGCGCGGCGCTGATCCCGGCCAGCCCGCCGCCGATGATCGCCACATGGGTGTCGGGGCTCACCGCGCCCTCCCCAGCGACCGGACGGCCACGGACGCCTTCTCCCACGACGGCAGCGACGTGCGCGTGGCCAGCGACGCGACGGGGTCGGCGGCGATCCGGTCCAGCAGCCGCCGGTAGATGCCCGACATCGCGGCGGCGCACGCGGCGCTGCGCCGGTCGAGCAGCGGCAGCAGCCGCGACCCGGTGTCGTACCACCGCCGCGCCCGCTCCACCTGGAACCGCACCAGCTCGCCGAGGCGGTCCGGCGGGTCGGTGAACCGGCCGGTCTCGTCCAGCGTGAGCGAGCACCCGAAGCGGTCCAGGTCCTCGGCGGGCAGGTAGACGCGGCCGTTGCCCGCGTCCTCCCGCACGTCCCGCAGGACGTTGGTGAGCTGCAGCGCGACGCCGAGCGCGTCGGCGAGGGGCACGGCGGCGCGCGGGTCGCCGGTGCCGAAGACGCCGAGGGACAGCCGCCCGATCGTCCCGGCGACGCAGCGGCAGTAGGACAGCAGGTCGTCGAAGGTCTCGTAGGCGGTGCCGCGCACGTCGGCCTCGCAGCCGTCGATGAGCTCGCCGAACGCCTCGATGGGGATCGGGAAGCGCCGTGCCGCGTCGGCCATCGCGACCAGGACCGGGTCGTCCGGCCGGTCGTCCAGGTCGCTGATGTCCTTGCGCAGGGACGTCAGCGCGGCCAGGCGCTCCTCGGCGGGCGCGTGCTCGTCGTCGCCGTAGTCGTCGACGCGCCGCGCCAGCGCGTACACCGCGCTCAGCGCCCGCCGCTTCGGCGAAGGCAGCAGCCTGATCCCGTAGGAGAAGTTGCGGGCCCGTGAACGGACCACCTGCTCGCAGTGTCGGTACGCGGCGGACGGTTCCACTGATCAACTCCCCTTGAGCGCCCGTGCCCACTCGGCCGCGAGCCGAACGCGGGCGGGACGCGGTGTGTCGCACAGGACGTCGTAACGCCGCCTCTCCAGGGCCGCCAGGGCGGCGCGGCCGCCGGCGACGTACCCGGCGACGGCGAGCCGCGCGAGCCCCGGGAGCAGCCCGGCCAGCGGCGCCCCCTCGTCCAGCAGCCGCCGGGCCCGCCGCGCCTGCAAGGCGAGGACGCCGCGCAGCCGCGTGGGCGTCACCGGGCCCGACAGGTCCCGGTCGGTGCAGCCGAACCGCCGCAGGTCCTCCTGCGGCAGGTAGACCCGCCCGCGCCGGTGGTCCTCGCCGACGTCCTGGCAGTGCTCGATGATCTGCAGCGCGGTGCAGATCCGGTCGGAGAGGTCGAACCGGTCGGGGGTGGCCGCGCCGAACAGGTACAGCACGATGTGCCCGACCGGCTCGGCGGACAGGACGCAGTACTCCTGCAGCTCGTCGAAGGTCTCGTAGCGGGAGACGACCTGGTCCTGGCGGTTGGCCTGGATCAGCCGCTCGAACGGCCGGGACGGTATCCCGTGCACGTGGACCGCGTCGGCGAGCGAGAGGACCGGCGGAAGCTTGGGCATGCCGCCGGAGTAGAGGCGGCGCAGGTCCTCCTCCACCGCGTCGAGGTACGCGAGGCGCTCGTGCGGCGGCGCGCGGTCCCCGATGTCGTCCACGAACCGGGCGAACCGGTACACGGCGAGCAGATGACCGCGGCGGCGGACCGGCAGCAGGCGCGAGGCGACCGGGAAGTTCTCCCGGCGCACGAACGCGTCCAGTGACCGTGGTCCCGCTGCCGGATCCCACGACCGCACATCGGCGGACATGTCTTCCCTTCGGGTCGCGGAGCCGTCGGCGCGAAGAGGCCGGCACCGGCGAACGGGCGGCTGACGGGCCGGTCACTCTCCGCATGATTCATGTCCGTTCGCCTTTCAACCGGATCTCCCTATTCGGGAAAACCGCAGGCGCGCGGTGGAGGTGTTTCGCGCACGGACAGCGGCCTTACGCCACGGAACGGCAAAACGGTCCGGCCGGGTGTCAGCGCCAGCCGGTGCGGGCGCGCAGCCAGTCCAGCACGATCTCGCCCTGCGCCCTCTGGAAGGCGCGCACCGTCGGCAGCCCGGGGGGCGACGGCAGGCTGCCCTGCCGCACCAGGTAGCCCGCCACGGCGGCGACGACGGCGGTCACCGCGTCGGCGTCCGCGCCGCGCGCGGACGGGTGTGAGGCGAACGGCTCCTCCGGCGGCGGGCCGCCGGCCAGCCGGACACTGGGTAGCATCGCCAGCAGGTCGAACCAGGGCGCGGCCAGGCACGCCCACGGCCAGTCCACCACCACGACGCGGTCGGGGGTGAGCAGGAGGTTGTCGGCGCGGACGTCGGCGTGGGCGAGCGTCCGGCCGGCCGCCGCCTCACCCCACGCGCTCTCCAGCGCGGCCAGGCGGTCGAGGTGGCGGCGCGCCCAGTCGTCGAGTCCGGTGAGGTCGTCCCGGGTGGCCAGCTCGGTCCAGCCGCGGAAGGCCCCGCCGAACCGTTCGGCGACGGGCGGGACCTCGATCGGGCTGGGGGTCATGGCCTCGGCGAGGGCGGTCAGGGCGTCCAGGACGCGGCGCAGCTCACCGGTGTCCCAGGGGAGCCGCGGCTGACGGCCGTCCACGTCCTCGAAGACGAGGGTGACCCAGCCGTCCCGGTCGAAGGAGCCCAGCAGCCGCGGAACGGGCGCCGTCTCCGGCAGCACGGCCGCGACCCTGGCCTCGGCGCGGTGCAGCTCCGGCGTGTCCGGGTTGGGCAGCGGCCCCGCCGACTTCACGAAGGCCCGGCGGCCGTCGGCGAGGCGCAGCCGTGCCGCGACGCCCGGCGAGTACCCGCCGGGCTGGGTGACCGCCTCCACGACACGGCCGCCCAGCAGCGCCTCCACGTCCCGCCGTACCTCGCCCGGGGCCGCCCACCAGGCGATCCGCTCAGACACGCTTGACGTAGCGGCGGGACGGGACGGCGATCGGCCCGGACGGCCCCGACGCCTGGTAGTCGAACGGACCGTCGTCCGTCCAGCCCTGCCGTTCGTAGAACCGCCGCGCCCGCCCGTTGCCGGCCACGACGGCGAGCCATGCCTCCCCGTGACCGTGCTCGCGGACCAGCCGCTCGGCCTCCGCCAGGAGCACGGTCGCCACCGCCGTCCCGCGGTGGTGCGCCGCGACGTAGACCTGCTCGACCTCGTCGCCGGACACCATCACGAACCCGGCGACCTCGTCGCCGGCGACCGCGACCACGGTGTCGCCGGCACGCTCGGCCGCCCGCGTGGAGAACGACTCGGGCGTGCGCGCGTCGGCCAGCGCGCCGGGCACGTTCCCCAAGTGGGCGTCGCGCCATCCCTGCCGCCAGATGCCCGCGACGGCCTCCGCGTCCGCCGCCGTCGCCGGCCGCAGGACGACGGTCCCCTGAGCTGACATGCCCGCAGAGTAGACCAATTCCCTCGGCGGGTCAGCGCCCGCGCGGGACGCGGATCCCATAGGCGGCGATTCTGCGGTAGAGGGTGGCGCGGCTCGTCCCCAGCTCCTCGGCGGCGCCGCGCATGGAGACGCCCGGACGGCCGAGCACCCGGACGATCTCGTCGCGTACGAAGGACTGGATCCGGGTGAGCCGGTGCGAGGAGCCGGAGAGCACGTCGGGCCGGCCGCCGGGCGATCCCGGTGGCCGTCCGATCCTGTGACGCGGGCCGTGCGGCGCGCCTCGTGGTGCTACGGTCGGGGTTTCCGGAAGCCGCGCGCTTGCGCCGTCCGCCGAGGATCGGAGAGTGCGATGGGGACATCCTCCCGGCTGCCGCGCGATGTGGACGCCAGCAGGGTCAACGACGCGCGCCTGTGCGACTACGCCCTCGGCGGCAAGGACAACTACGCCGCCGACCGCGCCGCCGCGAAGACGCTGGTGGAGGCGTTCGACGAGACCCGCTACCTGCTGCCCGAGCTGCACCGCTTCCGCACCCGCGCGCTGGAGGCGCTGCTGGACGCGGGCGTCCGGCAGTTCCTCGACCTCGGCTGCGGGATGCCCGGCAGGCACAACGTGCACGACATCGTCCACGCGCGGGATCCGCGGGCCCAGGTCGTCTACACCGACGTCGACGCCGTCGCGGTCACCCACTTCCTGGCCCTGCGGCCGGCCATGGCGACCGCGGCGCAGGTGGACGTCCGCGACCCCGCGGCCGTCCTCGGCCATCCCGACGTCGCCGCGCGGCTCGACCTGGACCGCCCGGTCGGCGTGCTGATGGTCGCGGTGCTGCACCTCGTGCACGACGAGGACGACCCGGACCGGATCGTCGCGGGCTACCGCGAGGCCATGGCGCCCGGCAGCCATCTGGTGTACTGCGACCTGAGCGGGGACGAGCAGCCCGCCGACCGCGCGGCCCGCTACCGGCGCACCGCCGACGAGATCGGGATCCCCGTCTCGATGCGGGGCCGGGAGCGGGTGTCGCGCTTCTTCACCGGGCTCGACCTGCTCGAACCGGGCCTGGTGCCCCCGCCGGACTGGCGCCCTTCCGGCGTCCCGTCCCACCCTCCCACCGGATGGCTGCTGGCGGGGGTCGGCCGCAAACCCTGAACGGTCGATCCGTCGGTCTGGTCCGGGGCGCTCAGTTCAGGGCGTTCTGGTCGTCCTGGTCCTGGAGCCAGCGTTCGGCGTCGATCGCCGCCGCGCACCCCGTCCCCGCCGCCGTGAC